>JBDSLN010000115.1:0-6001 GCA_039916365.1 Vicinamibacteria bacterium | reverse complement strand
GCAACCACGCCGTCGGGCTCATCCTCGATCAGGTAGTGACCCGCGTCCTTGAACTTGTGGACGTACGCCTTCGGGAAGCGCTTCTGCCACTCCTCACGGAACTGAGGGGTGAAGCACCAGTCCTGTTCGCCCCAGAGAATCTGCATCGGTTTATGGAGGGACTTCAGATCTTCCTCGATCCTCGCGAGGGTCGCCCATGAGCGATGCGAACGGTCCATCGGAATGTCGCGCACGAAGTTCCAGATGCCGATGCGTCGTCGCCACGACGCGTACGGGGCCAGGTATCCCGCCTTAATGTCGGGATGCAGCGGCCTGGTCGTCGTCATGGTGGTCGCGGCGCGCGCGAAGCCGTTCAGTCCCCGGGTGATGAACTCGCCGAGAGCGCCGGCGCGACAGATCGCGATGCGTTTCGGCAGATAAGGAATGAAGAACGCCGCCGTGTTCATCACGGTGATGCGCGCGATGCGCTCGGGTCGCGCGAGTGCCAGGCCCATCCCGATTGCGCCGCCCCAATCGTGAACGACCAGGGTGATCTTCCGCAGATCCAGCCCATCGACGAAGGCGACGGTATTTGCGACGTGATTCGCGAGCGTGTACTCGAACGTCTCTGGACGATCCGAAAGCCCCATGCCCATGTTGTCGAGTGCCATGACGCGCTGGAAAGGCCGAGCATCGGCGATCAGACGACGGTAGTGAAAGGCCCACGTCGGATTGCCATGAAGGCAAAGAATCGGATCCGAGCCTTGCGGACCCTCATCGACGTAGTGGAGGCGTCCCGAAGGAACTTCGAAAATCTTGCTCTCGAAGGGGAACAAGGAGCGCCAAGTCTGATCCGACACAGTCGGATTATCGCAGGTTGAAGGGGACCGTAGGCTCCACGATTCATGCGCTTACGGCGGCGGACTCACTCCGACGCCGCGAAGGTTAGGAGAGCTTCACCAAGTCACGCTCATCATGGTCACGTTGAGGCCGGAACCAATGCCCATCAGCGCGACGTGATCGCCTTCCTTGACCCGGCCCGACTCGGTGGCGAGTGCAAGAGTCAAAGGAACGGCCGCCGGACCCACGTTGCCGTGAGTGGGATAGGAAAGCACGCACTTGGCGAAGTTGATGCCGAGGGCCTCAACCAGAGCCTGCATGTGCGACGCCCCGACCTGATGGCAAATGTAGTGGCCGATGCCTTGCTCAGACCAGCGGTTGAGCGAGCCAGCGGCGACGCCCCAGGTCTTCTGCGCGAGAACCACACCGGCCTTGAGGAGCCGAGTGGAGTCGGTGACCATGCGCTCGGCGGTTCCCATGCAGAGGCGTGAGTTCGCGGTGTCGGCGAGAGAGACGCACCCGTTAACCCGATGAGTCGTCTGCGAAAGAGATCCCTTGGTCAGGACCATTGCAACGGCGGCCGAGCCGAGCGTCAGCGTGGCAAATGCTTCCCAGAAATCGCGGAGCGTCGTTTCCTGCGACTGAAGACGGGTAATGGTCGCTTCGACCACATCGCCCGCACTTTCACCGTCGACCAGCAGCGCGTAGTCTGCAACGCCCGATTCGAGCATGCGCCCGGCAACTTCGATGCCGTTGAGGAAACCCAGGCAGGCATTCGCCAGATCGAAGTTGCGACATTCCTGACTGAGCCCGAGATCACCATGGACCAGGCTTGCCATGGAGGGCTCAAGGTAGTCCTTGGAGACGGAAGTGTTGATCAGGATTCCGACCTGCGAAGGCGTGATGCCGGCGCGCTGAATCGCGCGCTTGGCGACATCCGTGGCTGCTTGGTGCATGGGCAGGCCGCGGGGCCAGAAGCGACGTTCGATGATGCCGGTCAGTTGCAGAATCGCGTCAACGGGAATCTTGAACTTGCGAAGAACGGGATCAAGGCGGCGCACCAATTGCTCAGTCGATAACGTGACCGGAGGCAATTCGTAGGCGATCGATTCGATCGCGAGATCGTTGAACTTCACAGGAGCGTGGAATCTACTGGGCCGGGGTGTGTCGCGTCAAACGACGTCCGCAAGGGAGTGGGGTGCGAGCTATGTCGGGCCACTTTTACTTCCGCTTTTCCAGGTCAGTCTCCGGGGGCGTGGGCACTTCGGAGCCGGGCGCTGGACGGGTCAAACGCCCAGCCTGTTCCAGCGACCTTCTGAGAAGAAACTCCACCTGGCCATTCACGCTCCGCAGATCGTCATCCGCCCAGCGCTTGAGGGCGAGGAACGTTTTCTCATCAAGACGAAGCAGGAAGGGTTTGCGATCAGCCATGAAGACCTGTTGGTGGTTCGGAAGCGTCTCGCCCCCCTGTGCGATCGAGACGCAAGACCACGATCAATAGATCGAACCTGTGTTCACAACGGGCTGAGCCTCGCGATCGGCGCACAGGACGACCAGCAGATTGCTCACCATGGCCGCCTTGCGTTCCTCGTCGAGACGCACCTTGCCCGACTGTTGAAGCAGATCAAGCGCCTGCTCGACCATGCCCACAGCGCCCTCGACGATGCGCTGGCGCGCGGCAATGATGGCGCCTGCCTGCTGGCGACGGAGCATGGCGGAGGCGATCTCCGGTGCGTAGGCAAGATGCGACAAGCGCGCTTCGATGACCCGCACGCCCGCCTTTTCCAAGCGCGCCTGGATCTCGCCCTTGAGCCGCGCGGCCACTTCATCGGTGCTTCCGCGGAGCGAGAACTCGCCTTCGAGGTGCGCGTCGTAAGGGTAGTGGCTGGCGAGCGTTCGAATGGCGGCCTCAGTCTGCACCGTCATGTAGTGCTCGTAGTTCTCGACTTCGAAGCACGCTTCGGCGGTGTCGACGACTTTCCACACCACGACCGCGCCAATCTCGATGGGGTTGCCGTCGTGGTCGTTGACCTTCAGCTTCGCGCTTTCGAAGTTGCGGATGCGCAACATGATCGAGCGCTTCGTGAAGAAGGGATTCGCCCAGCGCAATCCATCTTCCTTTGCGGTGCCGACGTAGTTGCCGAACAACTGAAGCACGCGAGCCTCATTCGGATTGATCACAAAGAGGCCGGTGACCATGAAGAGGGTGAGGAACCCGGCGAACAGGAAGGCCCCCGCTTCGACGGGATTCCTCGCAAGCACTGCGACGAAGCCGAAGCGCATGAAGACGAGCGAACCGGCGAGGAAGATGGGGAGCATCAGCAACCCGGGGAGGGTGGATGCGAGTTTCTCTGTCTGCAGTTTCATTATGATCTCCAAGTGATATCACAATGATATGCCGCATCCGGCGCGTTGTCAAACGACTTTTGACTTGGTCCTACTGGCCTGCAAGCCCTCAATCTCAGAAAACAGTCCTTGCGAGGTCCACTGACGG
The DNA here is from genome assembly GCA_039916365.1 of Vicinamibacteria bacterium. Taxonomy (GTDB): domain Bacteria; phylum Acidobacteriota; class Vicinamibacteria; order Fen-336; family JAGNNV01; genus JAGNNV01. The sequence continues at coordinate 2,688 of JBDSLN010000115.1, read as the reverse complement.
AACCAGGTACCAAAGACCTCCGGGGATGGCCGACGCTTCCCGCGCCGCGCCAGAGCGCTCTCCACAGCCTTCCCGATGGTCTTTCCGGCCTTGAGGTCGACCAAAACCAGGAACTCCGACTCGGGCACCGCGAAGCGATACACGGAGTAGTTGCGGCGCACGATGACGACGAATGAAGGGACGCGCTTGGGCTTGGGATGCTTGTGGTCTTCATCGCGCAGGCTGTCGAGGTAGGCGTCGGCATTCCACGACAGACTGAGGAGTCGTAGAGAAGGAGCGGGGCGGAGCCGTGCTTTCGGAAGCCCCGCAGGACCGAGCGCATCGAGAGCCTCGGAGCGCAGAATGGGCGCTTCGTGTGAGTCGAACGCTTCGGTCACCGCGAGTTCAAGGCGGGTCAGATCTTGCAAGAAGGGGCGGTTCTTGAGCTTCGTCTGACGTCCCACGAAGGCCGGGACATGATCGCCCAGTCGATTCAGGGTGTAGCCCATCGACGGATGTTTCTTCGTGTACGCGACCACGAGGTCCCAGAAGTCATCGCCGAGGAAGTGTTCGAGGGCCGGATAGTCGGAGGAGAGCGCATCCCTCATCCGCATCGGATACATCTCTTGATAGATGTAGATGCGCTGGGCGGCGGTCAGCGTCTTCGACGGACGCATCACGGATTCGAGCTGGCCTGGCTTCAGCAGGGCTGAGGCTCGGGGGGACTTCAACGCCTCTTCGGTGGTGCCCGGATGGACGACGACGGCCTGTAACCAGCGCTGAAGCTTCGGGAGTTTCAATCTACTGCGCGACGCTCAGTTCGCGGGCAGCAGTCTTCGCGCGCGCAGGCTTCGGCGCGATGGCCTTGCCAACCGCATCCCGGAACTTCGCCGCTTTCTGAGCTTCTGCGAGAACGACATCGAACGCCGGGATGTCGTCGTCCCACTCGTACAGCGTTGAGACCTTGCCGGTGCGTTTGCAGGACTGCGCATACAGATCCCACACCTCGTCGACAGCGTGGTCCGAATGGGTGTCGACGATGTGCGTGCCTTTGTTGGTGTGTCCCGCAAGATGGTACTGAACCACCCGATCCGCCGGCATTGCGTCGATGTAGGCGACGGGGTCGAAGCGGTGATTGAAGGAACTCACGTAGACGTTGTTGACGTCGAGCAGCAGGCCGCAATTTGCACCCTCGGCGAGACGCGCCAGGAAGTCCCACTCGGTGATGGTGGACTCGGTGAACTCGACGTAGGAGGACGGATTCTCGAGAACCAGCGGACGTTCCAGAATCTCGGAAACCTGCTTTGTGCGTTTGATGGTGTGAGCCAGCGCCTCTTCCGTGTAGGGCATGGGCAGGAGGTCGTGTGTGTTGCGGCCGAGAACGCCGGTCCAGCACAGATGATCGGAGACCCAGTGCGCTTTCGTGCGATCGGCAAGGGCCTTCAGCTTGCGCAGGTGCTCGCGGTTCAACGGATCGGTGCTGCCGATCGACATGGAAACCCCGTGCAGGACAACAGGGTAGCGCTCGGCGATCTGATCGAGGACGTAGAGCGGACGGCCGCCCGTGTCCATGTAGTTCTCGGAGAGAACTTCGAACCAGTCGATCTTGGGCCACTTGGAAAGAATGTGCGGATAGTGCGCGGTCCGTAGACCGATGCCGATGCCGAGATCTTTGAAGCCGAATCGATTTGCCAAAGTGACCTGCTGTGAGTTTAGGTGAAATGAAAAGGCCGCGGGAAACGACCGCGGCCTCGGTACGTACGATTGAGGCTGGACCCTCAGCCCCTTCACGCCAGGTCCACAGAATCCCGCCGTGTGGACAGGACTTCGATGGTCCGGGCGTTTCAGAGTCCTAGCCCCTTCACGCCCGATCCACAGACTACCGTCGTGTGGACAGGACGCTGATGGACTCGGCTACCCAGCGTCCTAGTGCTTGACGGGAACGGCGCAGCCGCCCTTACCCTTGCAGGAGTTCTTGCCCGCGCAGCCCTTGTCGCCGGCTTTGCAGCCACCCTGGCCCTTGCAGTCGTTGTGGCCCTTGCACTCATGCTTGGCCGTGGCGCAGCCGCCCTTGCCCTTGCAGGAGTTCTTGCCCGCGCAACCGGCGTCGCCGGTCTTGCAGCCGCCCTGGCCCTTGCACTCGTTGTGGCCCTTACAAACATGCTTTTCAGCCTTGTCGCCGGCCGCCGCCGCTTTGCCCTTGGCGCCGCAACCGTCCTTGCCGCTGCAGCCCTGTTCCTTGGACTTGTCGGCGGTCTTCTTCTTGTCGTCGGCGAACACGGACGAACCGGCTGCGACGCCAATCGCGATACCCGCGATGGCTTTTGTGAAATCCCTGCGCTTCATAGTTTGAAACTCCATACGCGCCCCTGATGTGTTGAAGCCTTCCATCTGGGCACGATAAGGATGGGCAGCTGTTGTTTCATGAAACGTTCGAACCGGGGAAGGGCGTTACTTCATGCCCTTCAGATCTAGATACGCCCGGTCTAGGTCTTCAGATGTTCTTCAGCCATTTTGGTTTCAAACCCTCGGCCAGCCGGCGTGATAATCGTCACGTTCGCAGGGCTGCTAGGCCGCGCACAGGGACCAAAAAAACCGCGCGGCGAGGACGCCGCGCGGCCCACTGAAGGCGCACTCGGTCCAGATGAGACCGGTCGCGAATCAGAACGAACTACTTCTTGGTCGGAGCCGGCGCGGGCTTCGCAGGAA
>JBDSLN010000114.1:0-10445 GCA_039916365.1 Vicinamibacteria bacterium | reverse complement strand
CCGGCTGGCTCAAAGCGCGTGTTTCGCAGCGCTGATTTCGTAACCGGCACAGCGCTCTGAATCCGGCTCGCTTGGAGATATTCTCCAAAACATGCTGATCGACCGGCGAACTCTCCTTCGATCGTGGCAGGCCTTGGCCGGCGCCGTGGCGGGTCTTGCCGCCGTGCCCGCGGGACTGTTCTTCGCTCTGGGTGGTCGAGGGAAATCTGTAGCGGCAGGTGGCGACTGGGTCGACCTTGGCCTTGCCGCCGACGTCACCGATGGTCCGTGGAAAGTGCGCCGTTTTCGTCGCGAGATCGAAGATCGTTGGAAGAAAAACGTGTTGGACGAAAGCGTCTATCTGCGTCGTCGGGGCGAGCAGATCGAGGCGGTGTCCGCTATCTGCACGCATACGGGCTGCCTCGTCCAGCGTGCGACCAACGGGTTTGGTTGTCCCTGTCACAAGAGCGATTTCGATGAAGAAGGGAAGCCGACGAGCGGTCCGGCGCCGCGCCCTCTCGATCGCCTCGAGACCAAGGTGGAAGGCGAGCGCTTGAAGCTGTGCTTCGTGAAGTTCCGTCCGGGACTGTCGACGTCCGAGCCCATGGCCTCTTGATGGCCGGCGAGACATCGTCGACTGAATCGTCCGCCCCCTTCAAGGCTGATCTTCTGACCCGTCTACACGGAGCGGCGGGCCTGTGCGCTCTCGTTTTTTGCGGCCTCTTGATCGGCAGCGGCATCGGCCTCGCCATGGCGTATGTTCCGTCGCAGACGGAAGCCTTCGCGAGCGTGCTCTATCTCCGCCAGCAGGGTGGCTTGGGTGCCGTGCTTCGCTCTCTTCACTATCACCTCGCGTCGGGCGCCGTGGTCGCCACCTTCTTAATGGTGATGTTCGGGATCCTCAGTCAGTACCATCGTGAGCGGAAGTGGGAATTCCGCCTCGGCGTCGTCGGCCTGTTGCTGATGATCGGGTTTTGTTTCACCGGCTACGTCCTGCCGATGGATCAACCCGCGTACTGGGGAACATCGGTTCGCCTTGGCATTGTCGAGACCGTGCCGGTCGTGGGCGGGATGCAGGCCGACATGCTGCGCGGCGGTTCCACCTTCGGCTCCGCGACGTTGCCGCGATTCTTCGCCCTGCACGTGGCGGCGCTTCCTTTGATCCTGATGGTGCTCGTGCTGGTAGGTTTTCGTGACGCGCTCGGTCGGGCTACACGTGCTTACGGATTCAAGTTGATCGTGGCGTGCGTCGTCATCGCCGCGATTGCCTGGATCATGGCGCTACTCGTCCAGGCACCGCTCGAACCACGCGCCGCCGCTGCCGATACGGAGTACGTGCCCCGGCCCGAGTGGTACTTCCTCTGGCTCTTCCAGTTCGGCAAGTATCTTCACGGATTCCAGTGGGTCGAGAGTGCCTTTCTTCCCGCGGTTGGCGTGGGAACGCTCATGCTGCTCCCCGAGATCCGGACATCGTTCAAGCATCGCGCCTTGGGCGTTGCCGGCTTTTTCGTGGTCATGTCCAGCCTGAGCGCGCTAGCGCTCTATGAAGATCGGGACCTTCCCCAAAAGCCTCAGTACGAAGAAGGCCTCCTTCTGAGGGCGGCGCGCGACTACAGGATGGAGTGCTCCGGTTGCCACGGTATGGACGGTGAGGGGAAGGGTCCTGACGCGGGCAAGCTGGACACCCAAGTCAAGGACTTTACCCGGGCCGACTACTGGGATGACGACACCATCAGCGGCATGGTGGAGATCATTACGGGCGGAGAAGCGCCCGACATGCCAGCGTTTGGAAACAGACTTTCCGCCGAAGAGATCCTTGCGATTGCCCGGCATGTCGAGGCAAACTTCAAGCCCCGGGCGGTCGCGAAGTACTGATCGGACCATCAAGAGATCGAGAGACGAAAGCCATCATGAGAACAAGATCCCTCACGTCGCTTCTGGGAGTCGTCACCTTCCTTGCCGCCCCCGTGCTCGCCGATGCCCCGCCGAAGAATCTCCAGCTCCTTCCGAAGACGATCACCAAAGAGGAACTGAAGGTGGTGATGGAGGGTTACACCGAGCAGCTAGGGGTGAAGTGCACCTTCTGCCATGTGCCCGACTTTCCTGAAAAGGACGATCGCCCCCACAAGGCCGATGCGCGCCGCATGATGAGGTTGGTGGCGGATCTCAAGGCGAAGAGAGTCGACTACTTCGGACCGCGCGCCAAAGAGAATGTGGTGTCGTGTGGGTTGTGCCACAAGGGGAAGGCGGAGCCGGAACCTTTCGTTCCGTAGCCTCTACCTGCAGACGCCAGCGTGAACACTGCTCAAGGACTTCCGCAACGTCGTCTCCTCCCCAACTATTGAATCCTGACCCGTCCGCCGAAGCCCTCTTCGTACGTGTGGTAGTAGTCGAGCGACACTTCGGGATGTTTCCAGCAGTAGTAACCGCTGCCGTTGTCGAAGTCGACCAGCCAAAGTCCTTTTATGTCGAGGCCCAGTGAACCCATCTCGGCGGCCCACCCATTCACGATGGACTGAGCCTGCTCCTTGGTCTGAGGCGGGTTCTCAACCGCCTCGCCTAGGAGGCGCTCCACACGTTCATGAGCTTCCTGCGTTAGCTGTTGCACGCGCGGCAAAAGAGCCTTCGCCTCAGAGTATGTGAATAGCCGTTTCTCCGTCTGTGTTTGATTCACGCGTGTTTGGCTTTCCGTCTTTAAAAGGCTGAAGGCCGGCACGGAGCCGCAACGTCGCGACCCCGCGGGAGACTAGGCGACCGTCACGCCTTCACAGAGATAAACATCCTGAATCGTGTTGAGGAGCTTCACGCCTTCGGCGAGAGGACGCTGGAATGCCTTGCGCCCGGAGATCAGGCCCATTCCGCCGGCGCGTTTGTTGATCACCGCGGTCTTCACCGCATCGGCAAAGTCGTTGGAGCCGGAAGCGCCGCCGGAGTTGATCAAGCCCGCGCGGCCCATGTAGCAGTTGGCGAGCTGATAGCGCGTCAGATCGATCGGGTGATCCGAGGCGAGTTCGGTGTAAACGCGCTCGTCGGTCTTTCCGTAAGGATTTTCCTTTGAGTTCAGACTCTTGTAACCGCCGTTGTTCTCTGGCAGCTTCTGCTTGATGATGTCGGCCTCGATGGTGACGCCCAGGTGATTGGCCTGGCCGGTGAGATCCGCGGATACGTGATAATCCTTGTCCGACTTGAAGGCAGGGTTTCGCAGGTAGCACCACAGAATGGTCGCGAGACCCATTTCGTGCGCCTGGTGGAAGGCCTGAGAGACGTCAACAATCTGACGCGCGGAGTTGTCGGATCCGAAATAGATCGTGGCGCCCACGGCCACCGCACCCATGTCCCGCGCCTGCTTGATCTGCGCGAACATGATCTGGTCGAACTTGTTCGGATAGGTCAGAAACTCGTTGTGATTGATCTTCACGATGAAGGGAATCTTGTGCGCGTACTTGCGCGCGCACGAACCCAGCACGCCGAGCGTGGAAGCGACGGCGTTGCATCCGCCTTCAACCGCGAGTTTCACGATGTTCTCAGAATCGAAGTAGTCGGGATTCTTCGCGAACGAGGCACCCGCGGAATGTTCAATGCCCTGGTCGACGGGAAGGATGGAGAGGTAACCGGTGCCACGCAGACGGCCGGTGTTGAACATCTCCTGAAGCGACCGCATGACCGGGATGGACCGGTCGGAGGAGCCGAGCATGCGCGAAACCCAGTCGGAGTCGGGCAGATGCAGGCGATCCTTCGAGATGGTGGTGCTCTTGTGGTCGAGCAGCATGCGCGCGTCGTTGCCTAGAGCTTGTTCGATCGCCTGAAGATTTGTCATGATGTTTTGTCCCGTCGCTTTCGGGAAAATTCTAGCGGAAGTTGAGGCACTGAAAACGGCTCGTGGAATTCGCGCGTCTTGCCAGGCGACCACCCGCATAAACTTCAGGCTCGGATGACCACCGCGCGCTCGACGATTCTGGCAGCAATTACAGCACTGGCGTTGGTCTCCGTCATGGCCGAGCGTGCCGGGCCCGCGCCCTCGGTGGCGAGTCTCGCTCTTGGAACCGACGATGCCTTTGTGGTCTCCGGCCTGGAATCGCGGGAGAACCTTGTGGGTGGTGGAGTGCTTCGCTGGACTCAACCCCGAGCGATGTTCCAGTTCGATGGCGTGGGTCCCGGCGAAGTCGATGTGGACCTCAGGGTGCGCGATCACCGCACCGAAGTGTCCATCACCGCCAACGGCGCGATCGTTGGCACGTTGATGCCAGGTCAACGGCAGTTCGCCTCCAGGATTCGCTTGACCAGGTCGCGACTCATCCTGGGAATTGAGACCGAGGGATTTTCGGTCTCATCGGGCCGTCAGCTGGGAACCCAGTTCGTCTCTTTAGGCGTCACACCCGTCGAGGCCGCCGCTTCGCCTTTGCCGAACAGAGTTCTCGTTTCGTTTGCGCTGCTGGTGATCCTTGGCCTGATCATCCAACGTGCTCTGCGCCTAAGTGAGTTCGTCGCGCTCTTGATTCCATTGCTGTTCGCCGGAATGGTGTTGCCCGCCGGACTCTGGCGATCTCCTTGGCTTTTGGAGTGCGCCGTCCTGATGGGCCTCACGATCCTGGTTTCGGCGCTGGTGGTTTACCTGACGAAGGGCGCCCGCGCCGCCCGCACCGCGCTTCAGGCCGCGCTGTTGCTCACCCTCACTATTCACGGCGTGTTGCCTCCGTCGCCATTGGTGATCCAGCAGGACGTCCAGCTTCATGGGAACAAGCTTGCCGAAGTAGCACGCGGGAATTGGTTTCCCACCACGCGGACAGATCACAAAGTGCCTTTTGAGATTCCTTACGGATTCAGCTTCTACGGACTTCTTTCGCCGCTTGCTTCATCCCCGACGGACAACGTTTCCGTAGTGCGGGGCGCGGCCGCCTTCTTCACCGGACTCTCCATCCTCGCCTTCGGTCTGGCGATCGGCCGAAGCTCTCCCCATGTGGCGGCCACAGCACTGCTGTTGTGGGCCTTCATGCCCGCCAACATCAGGACGATGGCATACGGGAATCTGAACAACATCTTTGCGCAAGCTGCCTTCGTCTTATTTCTTACCGGCAGCCTGGTGTTGCGCCCACGATTGGCTCGTTCGCTGTTCCTCGCGTTGCTGGTCCTGCTTTCCGCAACGGCTCATCTGGGCTCGTTCATTGTTGTTTTCATCCTCTTGATCGTCACCTTTCCCTTAGCCCGCGCGCGCGCGACCGCCGCCTTCAAGCCGCTCCTCGTGGGCGTCTTTCTAGCTTCTTGCTACTACGCGGTCTTTGTGCCCCTGATCTGGAAGCACGTGCCACGTCTCCTCGCCGAGCACGGTGGAAGTCGCGGCGTCTTCGACCCCTGGCTCCTGCCCAGCCAGATCCATCTGCTGGTCGGTTGGCCTTTGCTGGCACTGATTGTTCTCGCGGCGCTCAGCAGTCGAACCCGTTTGGTTCTCCCGCTGGGCCGCGAGTTGCTCCTGACGGGCCTCCTGCTCGCGGTCGCCGCCTTGGTTTCTCCAGTCGAGGTCAGGTACGTGCTCGCCCTCGCCCCGTTTGTCGCGATCATGGGTGGATCATTTGTCGAGGACGCGCCGAGCACGCCGGACGGATTCCCACCCCAGAACCTCACTTCTGTGGTCGATTTCCCCTGGCTCAGAACGTTGTCGTCAGACGGGGTGACCGGCGTTCTCGGTTACGCGCTCCTGAGCGCAGCGGTCGCGCATGGCGCGTCCGTCCTTCGGAGCTTTTTGCCGCTCTTCGCGAGTTAGCCTCGGCTGCTACACTCAGCTTTTCCAATAACTTATGGAGTACATCTGCAAGGTCGGCACGCCTGCGGGGGAGATCGTCGAGCGTAGCTTCGATGCCCCGAACGAGGACGCGCTCAAGGCTGATCTTCAACGCCAGGGCCTGTTTCTTTTTTCCCTCCGTAAGCCGTCGGGCAGCTTCTCCTTCCGCTCACCAAGGGTCAAGGCGCAAAACCTTCAGCTTTTCGGACAGGAGCTCGCAGCGCTTCTCAAAGCTGGCCTTCCGTTGGCTCAATCCATGGATCTCATGGTTGAGCGTCAGCGAGATCCGTTGTTCCGGCGTTCGCTGTCCGCCGTGCGCGACCGCATCAAGTCGGGAGCCGCGCTGTCCGAGTCATTTCGCCAGGAGGGCGCGCTGTACCCGCCCATGTTCTCCGCGAGCTTGATCGCGGGGGAACGCAGCGGAAACCTGGAAGGCGTTCTGCGACGTTTCGTCTCTTACGTAAAGCTCAATCAGGCGATCAAGAAGAAAGTCATCTCGGCGTCCGTCTATCCGATGGTGCTCTTCGCCGGCATGTCGGGTCTGATGTACGTGATGCTGACGCGTGTCCTGCCGCAGTTCACCGACTTCTACGGAACGCTCGGCGCCCAATTGCCTTTGCCGACGCGGATCCTTCTCACCCTGTCAAACCAGACCCGCGAGTGGAGCTTGCCAATTTTCGTGATGACTCTTGTGGCGTCCGCGGCTATGTTCTCGTGGCTCCAGAAAGACGCCAATAGAACCCGCTTCGATGGATGGATCCTCCGTATTCCTTTCTTCGGCCAGCTGATGCGGACCTATTCCACCTCTCAGCTCGCCCGCAGCCTTTCAACACTTCTTTCAGGCGGTCTTCCTCTGGTCCAGGCGCTCAGTGTCGCGTCCGCATCGGTGGGGAATCGCGCGATCTCTTCCGCCGCCGCCGCCGCAGTCCCGCAGATCCAAGAGGGCAAGAGCTTGTCGATGGCGCTCGACGCAACTGGCCATGTTGAACCGCTCACAGTTGAGATGATTCGCGTTGGCGAGAGCACGGGCGCGCTCGGCGAAATGCTGAACCAGGTTGCGGATTTCTACGATGAAGATCTCGAGGTCAAGGTTCAGACCATCCTCGCGCTGGTCGAACCGGTTCTTCTGATCTTCATGGCCGTGGTCATCGGCGCCATGGTGCTCGCGTTGTACCTGCCGATGTTCGAGGCGTTCTCTGCCATTCAAACAAGGACGGGAGGCTAAGTCCGATGACCGCAGTCACCCCCGCTCCCACGGCCGCTGCCTCGAGTCCTGCTTCGGCGGCCCACGAAGAGGCCGCGGCCCGCTCACTGGCGGAGCGCCTCGGCCTGCAGTTCCTCGACGTGACGTCCTTCGCGCCAGACCCGAGCATCCTTCATAGCGTCCCCGTCGACCTGATGTTCCGCTACAACTTCCTGCCCTATCGAGAAGAAAACGGACGTCTGGTTCTGGTCATGGCGGACCCGTCCGATCTCAACGTCATCGACGATCTGGCGATTCTTCTGCGTCGCCGCATCCAGGCAGCCGTCGGCACGCCATCGGCCATTGGTGAGGCTCTGAAGCGGGGCCAGGGTTCGCAGCGTGTTCTCGAGCAGGCCTCCGAGTCTCTCGTGATGCAGATTGTTCGTGAAGGCGATGAAGGCGAACAGCTTTCGGTCGATTCGATTCAGGCGCAGGACAAGTCGCCGATCGTGCGCCTTGTCGACTCGGCGCTGTTCGACTCGCTTTCGCGCCGCGCCTCTGACATCCACATCGAAACTCGCGATAACGAAGTTCAGATCAAGTACCGGATCGACGGCGTGCTCCAGCCTGCGATGAAGCCGATCGCGAAGGAACATCATGCCGAGATCATCAGTCGCATCAAGGTCATGGCCGAGCTGGACATCGCGGAGAAGCGCGTGCCGCAGGATGGCCGTTTCCGGGTGCGTCTGGGCGGCCGTCAGATCGACTTCCGTGTGTCGATCATGCCGTCGGTCCACGGCGAAGACGCGGTCATCCGTATTCTCGACAAGGAGAATCTGTCGAAACAGTTCTCCTCGCTGCGCCTCGACATCGTCGGCTTTGAAGCGAAGGAGCTGGCGCGCTTTCGGCGCTTCATTCGCGAACCCTACGGAATGGTCCTGGTCACGGGTCCCACGGGATCAGGCAAGACCACAACCCTCTATGCAGCACTCTCCGAGATCACAACCGAAGAAGACAAAATCATCACGATCGAGGATCCGGTCGAGTATCAGATCCGAGGCATCACTCAGATTCCGGTCAACGAAAAGAAGGGTCTGACGTTCGCGCGCGGCCTGCGTTCGATCCTTCGCCACGATCCCGACAAGATCATGGTTGGAGAAATCCGCGATCCCGAAACGGCCGACATCGCGATTCAGTCCGCGCTGACCGGTCATCTCGTCTTCACCACCGTCCACGCGAACAACGTCATCGACGTGCTCGGCCGATTCCTCAACATGAAGATTGAGCCCTATAACTTCGTCTCCGCCCTCAACTGCGTGATGGCGCAGCGCCTCGTTCGCAAAGTCTGTGAGCACTGCAAACGACCGGTTCGGGCATCCGAGGCGCTGCTGATCGAATCGGGTCTCGAGGTCGCGAAGTACATCGACTTCACCTTCTACGAAGGTGCTGGCTGTCTGGAGTGCAGCGGGACGGGATTCAAGGGTCGCACGGCGATCTGCGAGTTGCTCGACGTGAGCGATCATGTCCGTGAGCTGATTCTGGCGCGACGCCCGGCGTCTGAGATCAAGCGAGCCGCGAAAGACGAAGGCATGAGTTTTCTCCGCGACTCGGCACTCGATCGCGCCTTCAGCGGCGTGACGACTTTGCAGGAGATCAACAAAGTGACCTTCGTGGAGGTGACGTGATCCTCTCCTCCGCCCAGCGTCCGCAATCCCTCTTTGAGCGCGTGCGTCGCTATTTCCAGGACCCTGCGGGAGCCCAGGTGGCACTCGAATTTTCCTCGGTGGCACTTGTGGCCGCCCGCGTCGAGTCGGTGCGTGGCAAGCTGGAATTGCGCGCCCTGGCGAGCGAGCCCCTTTCGCCTGGCGCTTTCGCGCCGCGTCTTGACGATCCGGGTTTCGTGCACCCCGAGGAGTTACGCGACGTTGCCAAGCGCATTCTGAACCGCGTCGGCGCCGCGAACGATGCCAGAACCGCGATCGTGGTTCCGGATGTCGTGGCCCGCTTTCGCCTGTTCGCTCAAGAAGAGGTCCAGACGGATCCTAAGCATCGTGACGAAGTCGTCGCCTTCCGAATGCAAAAGCTTCTGCCTTTCCCTCCGGCAGCCACGCGCGTGGTGACGGCGTGGCCGAAGTCCGTCGACGATCCTGTCCTGGGGATTGGGTTCTCGTCCTCCGTGCTCAGCGCGTACGAACAGGCGGGCCATTCCTTCGGTCTCGATGTTGGCTCCGTCGAGACGTCCTCCATGGCTTTGCTGCGCGCGATTCCCGCGGAGGGCGATGTCCTGCTCGTGAGGCATGACCCCACCTGGCTGACCGTCACCCTCACTCGAAACGGCTGGCCGGTGGCGATCCGGTCGTTCGATGCTTCGGTCGCAAGCCGTCAGGAAGAAGTCCGTCGCGAAATTTCATCGACCGCTATCTTCTGGCGTGATCGGCTCGAAGGGGAGCGTCTGCATTCGGCCTTCGTTCATGCCTCCGATGCCTGGCTCGATTCCTTGACGCGCGACGTCAACACTGTCTTCGGCTCGATGCCTCAGCGTATCCAGTCTCCGGCCGGGCTGGCCGTCGCGGGCGTTCCCGCGTCCGTGGAGCGCTCGGCGGCACCAGCACTCGCACTTCTGAGCGCAGGTTCCTGAGCTAGCCCCCATGGCCACTTCCACCAATCTGGCGCTTCGTCCCTTTCGCAACGAGCGATTGCCCTGGCTCCTTGCCGGCTTCATGCTCACGGCGGCGATTCTTATTTCGATCTTTCATGGCCGCTTCATCGGCCGCCTGCTGTCGGGCAATGAGGCGGACACCGTCCGGGAGGTGCGGCAGAACGAAGACCGTATTTCTGAACTCCAGCGGCGGGTCGCGAACGAACCGCCGCTCAAACTCGAGGCGGCCGAGATCACTCGCCTGCGCACGCTGAAGGAATTGGTCGACCGACGTGTTTTCCCCTGGCGAAGACTTCTTTCGAACCTCGAAGAAAGTCTCTCGGAGGATGTGCGCCTCGGCAGCATCTCCCCGGCTGCTCCCAAGGCGGGCCGCGGTGTTTTGATCATTCTGGAAGGGGAAGCGCGCACCAAGGGTGCGGCCTTCTCGTTCGCCGAAGGGCTGGATGCCTCTCCCGCCTTTTCGGATGCCGTGATTAAGAGCCTGGCTGATGCCGAAGGGCGGACGAAGTTCAACGTCGAGGTGATCTTCGACGAGGCAGCAGAGGCGGCTTCGCTCAAAACTGCGGCCGCCGGCAATCCCGCGCGTTCTCCAGGAGCGACGCGTTGATTTCCCGCCGATCAAAGATCCGGCTCAGGATCGCCACGGCCGGAGCCGTCCTTCTGGCGATCAACCTTGTCGCCTTCGGTGCCATCACCTGGCCGAGGCTGAACCGGGTGCGAAGTGCAGAGAGTCGCGCTCAGAACATCGCGGTCCAAAGAGTGGCGCTCGAAACGTTGTGGACCCAGCTCGCGGCACGGAAGACTCTGGCCGGGCAGAACCGTCTCGACGCGGCCGCGCTGCGAAGCGA
>JBDSLN010000113.1:0-2618 GCA_039916365.1 Vicinamibacteria bacterium | reverse complement strand
TTGAAACCGGGAGGTGTTGGAGCAGGCGTTGCCTTGGGCTCTTCGGGAGCTGGAGGGTTGGAATCAGGCGTGCTCACTGAACGACCTCCACCGCGGCACGCGCGAACTGAACGCGTCCGACGCGCTTCGGTGTCCCCTCAAGAACTTCAATGGAATAACCCTCGTGATCGATCTTCTCGCCCGCGCGGGGCACGTGACCGAAGAGATTCATGACCAAGCCACCCACCGTATCCACATTGTCCGGCATTTCGAAGCCTGGGTTCAAGGCGTCCTTCAGGCTTTCGAGGCTGACCCGTGCGGAGGCGTTGATCGTGCCGTCCTGCGCCGCGATGATCGGCTCAGCTTCATTGTCGTACTCGTCCTTGATCTCACCGACGAGTTCCTCAAGGATGTCTTCGATGGACACGAGGCCAGCGGTGACGCCGTACTCGTCGACCAGGATGGCGATCGACAGCCGCTTCGCCTGCATCTCGCGCAGCAGATCGACGACTTTCTTCCCATCAGGAACGACCAGGGCGGGACGAACCAGCGACTCGATGGTGGCGGTTTCGGATCCGTCGTGGCTCACCAGGTCGCGGACGTGCAGAACGCCCGCGATGTTGTCGAGCGTTTCCGCGTAGGCGACCAGACGCGAGTAGTGCGATTCGCGGAACAGTTTGCGGGCTTCCGCGACGGTGCTCGACGTGGGCAGTGCGGTGATGTCGAGACGCGGCGTCATGACTTCACGGGCCTGGGTTTCGGCGAACCGGGCCAGCGAGTCAACGATGCGCGATTCGCTTTCCGCGAGCAGCGGCGGCGGCGGGAGTTCGATGTGCGGGGACGTGACTCGAATGGCGCCGGTCGGGCCGCTAAGGTCGTCGTCGCCCGCGTCTGAGTTTCCGGACGCTCGGTTGCGAAGCAGAGTGGTGAGCGGAGCGAGGAGCCGCGCGTAGCGATGGAACGGTCGGATCAAGGTGAGCAAGACGCGCTCTGGTCCGCGGCGCGCGATGGCGTACGGAAGAGTCAGGCGGAAGATCAACAGATAGATGACCATGGTGACGAGGGCGACCAGCATGGCCCACTGATGCAGAAGGTCGAGCAGTAAAACCGTCACCAGGACCGTCATCGCGACGTGTGCCGTGTAGGTGCCGATGTGGATCGGCATCAGGATCGACGGCGGATCTTCGAAGTAGTTGCTGAGCTTGATCAGCTCGGGCGAGTCTTCATCCGCCAACTTGTGCAGGCTGCGCCGCTTCGCCAGGTAGAACGCGGCTTCCATCGTGGCGAGTGCTATCGAAATGACGATCGAGAAGAGGATGGCCGCGAGTCCGAGGAGGGTCACGCGGCGATTCTCCTTGAGCTTGATCCTGAGTTTGAGACGACGCGCTTCGCGGTCGGAACGCGAGCCGCGCGACGCGATGGCTCTGGCCTGGTCAGAAGTTTGGCGCGCAGCTTCTTCTCCAGCGCTTCCATCTGGCCGTGGTCGGTCTCATGGTCGTAGCCGAGGACATGGAGAAAGCCGTGGAGCGCGAGGATTTCCAGTTCGCGATCCAGTGCGCGGCCGAAACGCAGCGCATTGACGCGCGCGGTTTCGACACTGATGGCTATGTCGCCCAGTCCCATGTCTTCGCCCTGGCTTTCGAAGGACAGGACGTCAGTGGGCTTGTCCTTGAAGCGGTAGTCGCGGTTCAGCTGATGGAGCAATGCGTCACCCGCGAAGACCACGGATAGTTCGCCCGTCGAGTTCATGGCGGATGCGGCGCCGTGGAGCACGCGGCGGATGTCGTCGACCCGCACGGAATGTTTTCTCTGGCGATTCGCGAAGAGCACCGAGAACGTCGGCTCGTTCGTGACCGCCTTCAAACTGGGAGGTCGGGATTTGGACCGACTCAAGAGGCGCTCCCATTCGGCGCGACAGTGGCGACGCCATGCTGTCCGCCATTGTGAGGATCGCGCTTCTCGTACGCCTTGATCACGCTCTGCACGAGTTTGTGTCGCACCACGTCGCGCTGATCGAAATAGCTGAAGCCGATCCCTTCAACACCGGTGAGAACGTTGATGGCGTCAACCAGGCCGGAAGTCCGGCCCTGGGGCAAGTCGATCTGCGTGATGTCGCCGGTAACGACGACCTTCGAGTTGAAACCGATGCGGGTAAGGACCATCTTCATCTGCTCGGGCGTTGTGTTCTGCGCTTCGTCGATGATGACGAACGCGTCGGACAAGGTGCGGCCGCGCATGAAGGCGATGGGTGCCACTTCGATGACATGGCGGGCGATGAGGCGTTCGACCTTCTCAAATTCCATCATGTCGTAAAGCGCGTCATACAAAGGACGCAGATAGGGATCGACCTTCTGCTGCAGGTCGCCGGGAAGGAAGCCGAGCTTTTCGCCGGCCTCCACCGCAGGGCGCGCGAGAATGATGCGCGCCACGGACTTCTGCATCAGGGACGACACGGCCTGCGCGACCGCGAGATAGGTCTTGCCGGTTCCCGCGGGGCCGATGCCGAACACCATGTCGCTCGCGAGAATCTGCTCGAGGTAACGACGCTGGTTGAAGCTGCGCGGGACGATGGTCTTCTTGCCGCTGCGTACGATCGCCTTGAGGAGAAACTCCTTGAGGTCGGCGTTCTCGTTTTCAGA
>JBDSLN010000112.1:0-5532 GCA_039916365.1 Vicinamibacteria bacterium | reverse complement strand
ATCACCATCCATCGCGGCGATGACACCTACGTCGGTGGCGAAGAAACCGCGGTACTTGAATCGATTGAAGGTCGAGTCGCCTGGCCCCGTCCCAAGCCTCCCCGCCCCTCCTCCGTCGGACTCTTCGGGCGTCCGACCCTCGTTCAGAACATCGACACCTTGGCGCGCGTGCCGGAAGCGATTCGATCGGGCGCCGCCCACTCCGCTCAACCCTCGATGGCAGTCACGCTCTGGGGCGACGTGCGCAACCCCGGCGCCTACGAAATTCGCGGCGGGCGCACCTTGCGCAGCGTGATCGATTTGGAAGCAGGCGGTCCAACTTCGGATATCGCTTTGGTCTTCCCCAATGGCGCTCAAGCCATGCCGTTCCCCCCGGATCAGCTCGATATCCCGCTCGATCCCGCGACCTTCGCAAGCGCCGGAAGTCCGCTCGGAACCGCGTCGATCCTGGTCCTGAACTCGGCTGCCTCGCATCTTTCCATCCTTGACTCGGTGGCGCGGTTCTTCGAACGCGAAGCGTGCGGCCAATGTCCGCCTTGCGTGCTCGGCACCACCAATCTTCGCGAGTTGGTCACGGGAGCGAGGCCCTCCACCAATCGTCTCGTTCCTCAGGCGGCGATCAAAGAGACGGCTTGGTTCATGTCGATCCACGGCTATTGCAGCCACGCGCGGCAAGGCGCCGCCGCCGTCACCGGACTCTTCGCGCTTTGGCAGGATGAAGTCGTGGAGCGTTTAAAGGCCACGGGGGTTGGAATTGGAACGGAAGCGCGCGATCCGTTCGCGCCGAATTCGCACGAGCGTCAGGCCCTCGAGGCCTTCCTTCTACGCCTCTGATCCCATTGATTTCATCGTGCTCGGCGCACCGCTCATCTAAAGGCAAGGAACAAGGCTAAAATCTCCGCAGATGAGTAAAGAAGATCTGGTCGAACTGCAGGGCACCGTGACGGAAATTTTCGCAGGTGGGCATTACAAGGTGAACTGCGGCGAAGGCCATGAGGTTCTGGCGAAGCTCAACGGCAAGATGCGCCGCTTCCGCATCCGCGTCATCATCGGTGACCGCGTGACCGTTGGCGTCTCGCCCTACGACCTCAAAAAGGGTTTCATCACCTACCGCGCGAAGTAGCCGAGGGCTTCTCTCATGAAGCTGAAGCCGGTTCGAGCCGTCCTCTTCGACCTCGACCACACTCTCTTCGACACCGCCAAGACCGAGCGTCATTCGCTTGGCGTGGTTGCGAAGGCCGTTCCCCTGCCGCTGGGAGTGCGCGCGCTTGGGATCTACAAAACGGTCAACCTTCATGTCTGGAGCGAGTACCGCGCGGGACGCATCACATCGAAGCAGCTTCGCGTTCTGCGGTTTCATCTGTGGCTGAAGGGTCTGGAACGAGATCCGAAGTCGGCGCCCACGCTGGCGCGTCTGTACCTCAAAGAGTTCTCCTCGCACGGGCATCTGATCGCGGGAGCTTGGGCCGCGTTGCCATCCATCGCGCGAACGGGGGTGAAGCTCGGCGTGGTCACGAACGGAATCGACAAGGTCCAGCGGTCGCGCCTGCGTGCCAGCGGCCTGGCTTCGCACTTCCCCGTCATCGTCACCTCTGAAGGCGCTGGCTTCACTAAGCCGGATCCGAGGATCATGAAGATCGCGCTGAAGCGTCTGCGCGTGGCCGCGGACGAAGCGATCTACGTCGGCGACGATCCGCAGATCGATGGCCTGGCCGCAAACCGAGGCGGACTGCGCTTCGTCTGGTTCAATCCGACTGGCGAGAGGCCGAAGCCCGGCGCGCCCGTCAGGATCGACCATGAAGTTGCACATCTCCGTGAGATCCGCCCGCTGATTTCATAGACTACTGTCATGCACAAACGCCACCTGCACGACGGACGAGAAGACAAACTCGTCCCCCTCAAGAGCCTCGACCTCGACGAAGTGGACTCGTTCGCGTCCCTGCTGCGAGGCATGGGCCAGACCGCGTTCTCGGGCCGTTCGCTCGGCGAAGCGTTCGAGATCATGGTGGAGATGGCGAAGGATCCGGACTGCAAAGTCGTCCTGACCCTGTCGGGTGCTATGACCATCGCCAAGATGGGCAAGGTCATCCAGAAGATGATCGATACCGGCCTCGTCCACGCGGTGGTTTCCACGGGCGCGCTGATGGCGCATGGGCTGTCTGAGGCGATTGGTCTCACCCACTACCGCTACAACCCGGCGGTGTCCGACGAAGAGCTCTTCGAGAAGGGCTACAACCGTGTTTACGACACGCTGGAAATGGAAGCGAACCTGAACCACGTCGAGGAGTTCTCGACCAAGGCGATGGAGCTTCTCGGCATCGAAAAAGAACTCTCATCCGAGATCATCTGCCGCGCCCTCGGCCAGGTTCTCGCCGAAGACACCGAGGGCGGCGGAGTTTTGAAGAGTGCCTACCTCAAAGGCGTCCCGGTCTATGTGCCGGCGCTGACCGACTCGGAACTCGGCCTCGACCTCGCCACCTGGGCGATGCGTCATGCGCGCAAACGCGGTGAGATCAAAACTCCGATGGACCTCTTCAACGTGGTCCCCCGCTACAACCCGTTTCACGATCTGACGAGTTTCGCGAAGTTCGCCCTCGGCGCGAAGAAGCTCGGCATCTTCACTATCGGCGGCGGCGTGCCGCGCAACTGGGCGCAGGAAGTCGGCCCGTTCGTCGACATCACCAACGATCGTCTCGAAGAGAACTTCCGCCCGCCCCGCTATCATTACGCTGTGCGCATCTGCCCGGAGCCCGTGCATTGGGGCGGTCTCTCGGGCTGTACCTATTCCGAAGGTGTGTCGTGGGGCAAGTTCGTCCCCGCGAGCGAAGGCGGACGTCAGGCGGAGGTCTACGCCGACGCGACCACGGTGTGGCCGTTGTTGATCAAGGGCGTGCTCGAAGAGTTGGGACGCAAGTAGTCGATCCCCGCGCCCGCGCAAAGGCATTGCGGGCTCGCACCCAAAGAAGGTATTCTCTCCGTCCCTTGGTGGAAACAAAGCATCGTTTCCGCGCCGTGAAACCTTTGGACTCTCACCGCGATGGAGTGAGTTCAGCCGGAGTGGTGGAATTGGCAGACACGCACGTTTGAGGGGCGTGTGGCGCAAGCCGTGCGGGTTCAAGTCCCGCCTCCGGCACCATTTATTAAGCTGGGGGGCCGCAGTTCTGTCACGGACTCTTCGTGCTTAGCCCCCCAGACCCCCTGCGGCCTGCGCCGAAGTGAATTCGGCTTCGGCCTGGTTCGGATGATGGCTCGGGAGATCGTGCTCCGACAGCTTCGCTTCTGCTACTTTCCCTTGGCGTAGTACCGGTTCGCTAAAAGGGAGATCGGGACACCGATGATGAACAGGTGGATCATGATCTGCAGGATGGTCGGAAGCGTCAGCCTCACCGGGAACGGGCCGATCCTTGACATCGGAACGATGACGAAGTTCATGGCTAGCCAGATGAATATGCCGTAGAGCGCGCCCGCGATGACCTTGTGCTCCCGGAGCGTCGGGACCTTTTCGGCCAGGATGAAGAACAACCCCGTCCAGCAGGTCGCGATGAAGAAGTGGAAGAGCAGCCCAGCGACAATCATTTCCGGACCGCCAGTATTCGCCGCAGGTCCGAAGGCTCCGCTCGCTACATATTTCCAGATGCGATTCGGCGTGGTGCCTCGCAGCGCGTAGGCGTGAACCATCGCCGACGTCGCATCCAGAAGTCCCACGATGAACCCCGAGCCCAGAATCGCCCGAGGCAGCGACGACGCTGACTCATTCATGTCGTCAGAACATCTGGGCCGCGGCGGCGTCTAGCGCGAGGCGGCCCGCTTGGTCATCGCTTCGCTGATGTAGCGCTGCGGATCTTTCAGCAAAACCTTGGCCGACGGAATGAGCGAGATCGCCTTCTTGAGCTGGGGATCGAGCGGATAGAGACGCTGACGAGCAGCGCCCTCACCGAAGACCTGACGCATCGTTTCTTCAAGAATCTCCGCTTCCACCTCGTCGCGGCTGTTCTGGAACTCGCGTTCGTCAAACATGATCTTCTCTGACTTCAGGAACGCCACGAACTCCTGAACGATGGCGGGCGTCACCTCGAAGTCTTTGCGAATCAGGCGGACCTTGTCGTTACCCACGTTGGCGCGGGAACCGGCGCCTTCGACCGCGGTCTTCGCGGCAACCTCCGCCGATTCGAAGTGACGCGCGAAGTTTACAAACGCCTGCTTCGACTGAAGGCCCTGCACCACCGTGCCCGTCTTGGCGGGCTCGATACAGGTGTCGGGCGTGATGCCGTCTCCGCCGAAGACGCGACGGCCGGCGTCGGTCAAACGGGGATCGGAGCCTTCGACGTCACAGCCCGCGCGTTCGGCCGGTGCCTGATAGTCCTCAAGTGCCGTATTGCCACCATAAGGACGCTGAATCGAACGGCCAGAAGGCGTGTAGTAGCGGGCAGTGGTGAGGCTGAGCGCGTAGCCGCGCACGCTACGGAGCGGGGACACGGTCTGAACCAAACCCTTGCCGAAGGTTCGCTCGCCCACGATTAGACCGCGGTCGTGATCCTGAATGGCGCCCGCCACGATCTCGGAAGCGGACGCGCTGTGACGAGACGTCATGACCACCAGCGGCACCTGCGACCAGGGCGAATCGTTCTCAGTGATGTAGCTGAACTCATCGCGTGGCAGACGGCCTTTCGTGTAGACGACCATCTGGCCCTTCTTGAGGAAAAGGTTCGAGACGGAGAACGCCATGTCGAGAAGGCCGCCGGGATTGTCGCGGATGTCGAGGACGTAGGACGTAGCACCCTTCTCCTTCAGCGTGCGCAGAGCGCGCTCAAGGTCGCGTTCGCAATCAGATGGCTCGGTCGGACGGCAGGCCGTGGTCTCGTTGAAGTCAACCAGGCGGATATAGCCGACGTCGTTGGAGACCATGAACGAGTAGGGCACGGAGTGAAGAGGAATCTCGTCACGAACCACCACGAACTCCAGCGGCTGCGCGTAGCCCTCGCGCTCCAGCTTGATCTTGACCTGCGAGCCCTTGGGGCCGCGGAGGCGCTTCACCACTGCGTCTATGTCCATGCCGCGTGCGTCTTCGGATTCGATGCCGACGATGATGTCGCCGGCGCGGATGCCGAGGCGATGAGCAGGCGAACCTTCAAAGGGTGAAACCACCGTGATGCGGCCATCAAGGGAAACGATGGTGATACCGAGGCCGAAGTAGGAACCCTTTTGCTGCTCCTGCATGCGCGAGAATTCCTTCACTTCGAAGAAATTCGAGTGCGGATCGAGCGTGCGCAGCATCTCCCGGATCGACGAGGCGACCGGCTTCGAAGGGTCCACTTCCTCGACGTAGTTCGATTCGATCGCCGACAGAATCTCGGAGTAGCGCTTCAGATGCGCCTCACGCGAATCGGCCGCGGCGGGCGCCTGCATACTGCCGAAGGCGCTCCCCGCGAGAGCGGAAGCTCCGATCAACGCCAAGCTTGCGACGGTCGCGCGAACTGAACGGCTCATGCCTTCACCTCTGTGAATGTCCGGTTGGAACGATCATGCGAATTT
>JBDSLN010000111.1:0-4227 GCA_039916365.1 Vicinamibacteria bacterium | reverse complement strand
GATCGAACAGCCTCTCGCCTGGAACGACATCATCGATCACTCGAAGCTGCAGCCCATGCTCGAAACGCCGATCTGTCTCGATGAATCCATCACCAGTGACGCCGCGGCCCAAAGCGCCATCTCCGTGGGCGCCTGCGGCATCATCAACATCAAGGCCGGACGAGTCGGCGGCCTGGAGACGTCGCGCAGCATTCAGAAGCTCTGCGCGGAACATCGGATTCCGGTGTGGTGTGGCGGGATGCTGGAGTCGGGCATTGGCCGCCTCGCGAACGTCCACCTGCAGACGCTTCCCGGGTTCACGCTTCCCGGCGACACGTCAGCAAGCGCGCGCTATTTCGAGGAAGACTTGATCGAACATGGGGTAGAGGTGGATGCAACGGGCCAGATCCGCGTTCCGAGCGGTCCTGGGCTCGGTCATGAGATCGTATGGGCGCGCGTCGACCGAGCCACCGTTCACAAAGAGACTTGGACGACCTGATGTCCGCCGCCCTGCCACTTATGCACAACACGAGACGCTCGTCAGATATTCTGTCCCTTGGACTCTGAGAACGATGGAGCAGACTCTGGTGCTGAATGCGACCTACGAGCCCTTGGGCGTCGTGTCGTGGCAACGCGCGATGACTCTGCTCTACCAGAACAAGGTGGAAGTGGTTGCGAACTATGAGCGGTTTGTCCGGGGCGTGCAGACACGCATCCCCCTGCCTTCCGTTCTCCGCCTGCTGCGTCATGTCCGCCTTCGCAGGATCTTCTCGGAAGTGCCGTTCTCGCGAGCGAACGTTTACGCGCGCGACGAACACCGTTGCCAGTACTGCGGCTCCGAATTCGAGGCGCAAAAGCTCACCTTCGACCATGTCGTTCCGGTGGCGCGAGGCGGGCTTAAAACCTGGGAAAACATCGTCACTTGCTGCATCGAATGCAACCGACGCAAGGGCGATCGTCTGCCCGAGGAACGCGGGATGAAGCTCGTCCGCAAGCCTCGCCGACCCGATCTGCCCAGAGCACTCGCTCTGATTTTCTCGAATCGTTTCGCGCCCGAGACCTGGCGTGACTACCTCTATTTCGGCCGTCGTTCGCAGCCTGCCCTTGGAGGCGCCGTTTGAGCCTTAAGGGCGAACTGGGAACCATGGCGCTCGCGGACATCCTTCAGTGGGTGTCGCAGGGCCGCAAGACCGGGACACTTGAGGTGTCGCGCGGCGCTGTCGAAAAACGCATCTCGTTCGCCTCTGGAACTATTCATTCCTCATGGTCGAACGATCCTCGCGAGTCGCTCGGGCAATTCCTTGTCCGCGAACGTCTCATCTCCGAGGAACAGCTGTTTCGCACACTGCTCCGGCAGGAGACGGAGGGGCGCCCGCTTGGCGCGTTGCTCGTAGAGAACGGCCCTCTGAAGGATGAAGACCTTCTGCGCACGCTCACGCACAAGGCGGAAGAAGCGATCTACGACCTCTTCCATTGGACCGAAGGACACTTCGAATTCAAGGACGGCGAAATTCAGCGCGACGCGCCCTTCCCAGTCGACCTCGATGTGACGAGCGTGATCATGGAAGGCATCCGGCGCATCGACGAATGGGATCGCATGCGCACCGTGATCCCATCAACGGAGTCAACGCTGAAACCGCTGGGTCAGCCTGAAGATCCGATCGATCATGAGGTGCTGTTGCTGTGCTCCGAGGGCAAGACGGTCAACGAGATCGCGTTCGCGGTTCGACGCACGGTCTTTGACACGACGGTGATGCTCTACGAAATGCATCGCCGCGGACTGATCGAAGTGGATAAATCGGGCACAGCCACGGATTCGGTGGAGACGGTCATGCGCATTCAGCGCGGGCTGGACTCGGCACGGGCGTCGTCTGACAAAGGCAACTTCGAGGACGCACTCAAAGCGTACGAGTCCGTGCTCAAACTTGATCCTCTGAACCAGCACGCCAAGAAGGGTCTCGTCATCTCCATCGACGGCCGAGGCCGCACGCGCTCGTTACGTCTCGTTCCGAGGAACAAAGTGCCGCGGCTTTTGTTGTCGCTGACTGAACTGACCAAAGAGAAGTTCGATCCGCGCGAAGGGTTCGTTCTCTCTCGCGTGAACGGCGAATGGGACGTTCAGTCGATCCTGAAGATCTGCCCCATGCCCGAAGACGAAGCGATGCTGATCTTCGCGCGCCTCGTCGAACGGAAAGTCATCGAGTTCCTGTAAGACGCCACCGGCCGTTCCGATGACGTCTCCAAGAAAGCGTCACACGAGCGGATAGCCTTCCTTGTCGAGGCACAATGCCGCGAGCTTCCGACGGAGCGGAATGGTCGCGAGCGGTTGACGGTCGGTGAACCGCGCGATGCCCTCCATGCAGGTCGCCAGCATGTCGCCTGATTCGATCGACGGCATGGCCTGACGGGCCGCCGCTTCGATGCGACTCACGGAACCTTCGGTGAAAATCTGGAACGCGGCAATGAACGAAGCGGCCGCTTCGGCTCCTTCGCGCTCGATCTTCTTCTGCGTGCGCAGCAAGCAGCTTTCGAGCGCGAAGGTCTCAATGGCGACATCCGCGAAGAAACTCATGACCTCCTGCTGATCGGCGAGCTTCGCCTGGAACTTCTGCGCCGCAAGGGCAAGAAGCATCAGTGAAACTTTCTTGGCACCCTTGACCAGACGAATCTCCGCGGCGAGCAATCCTGAGTCGGCGGCGGAAGGACGACCTTCCGAGCGGGGCTCATCAAGCAATGCCATGGCGGCATCAAAGAGAGGCAGCACACCGCTCAGCGCCCGACGCACGAGACGGCCGGGCACCAGCAAACGATTGATCTCGTTGGTGCCCTCGAAGATGCGATTGATGCGCGCATCCCGGTAGTAGCGCTCCACCGGATAGTCCTCGACGTAGCCAGCGCCGCCGAAGATCTGCACCGTCTCATCGACCACGAAGTCAAGGACTTCGGAACAGAACACCTTGACCATCGAGCACTCGGCGTCGTACTCCTCGATGCGCTTGAGCGCCGTGGCGTTGTCGTCGGCGCCTTCGAGATTCGCGTCGATCATCCCCGCGGTGCGGTAGACCATCGATTCGGCGGCGAAAATGGACACGGTCATATCCGCGACCTTGGCCTGGATCAAACCGAAGTCGGCGATCTTTTTGCCGAACGCACTTCGTTGCTTTGCGTACTCGCAGGCGGCGGCGAGCGCGCGCTTGGCGCCACCAACCGTGCCGCCACCCAGTTTGAAGCGCCCGATGTTGAGAATGTTGAACGCAATCTTGTGGCCCTTGCCGATTTCGCCCAACAGGTTCTCTTTGGGAATCACCGCGTCCTGCAGGATCAACGGACGCGTGGAGCTTCCCTTGATGCCGAGCTTGCGCTCCTCCGGCCCAAGCGAAACGCCGGGCGATCCCTTGTCGATGATGAACGCGGTGAAGTGTTCTCCATCGACCTTGGCGAAGGTGATGTACACATCCGCGAAACCACCGTTGGTCAGCCACATCTTCTCGCCGTTCAAGATCCAGTTCGCTCCGTCTGGAGAAAGAACGGCGCGGGCCTTGGCGTTTAATGCATCGGACGCGGACGACGCTTCGGAGAGCGAATACGAACTGATCCACTCACCCGTCGCGAACTTGGGCAGGTACTTCTTCTTCTGTTCGTCCGTACCGAAGTAGGTGACCGGCAGAGTGCCGATGCCGGTGTGGCCCATGAAAGTCACCGCCCAGCTGCCTTCCATCGCCGAGATCTCGGACGCGAGACATCCGGTCACTTTCCCAAGCGCCAGGCCGTCGTATTCCTCGGGAACCTCAATCGCGAGCAGACCGATCTCTCCCGCCTTCCGCATGAGTTCCCGTGTCGCTGCGTAGTCGAGCTTCAGAAGCTGCGGGATCTTCGGCAGCACTTCCTTGGCCATGAAGTCGCGCGCCGTCTGCGCGAGCATGATCTGCTCTTCGCTGAAGTCCTCTGGCGTGAAGATGTCCTTCGGGGCTCGATCTTCGATCAGGAAACCGCCGCCCTGGGGCGCCGCGGTGGGAACGGATTCGCTCGTCATTTGAAGTCTTGCCTCTTTGATGGAAAACGACTGCGACTACGCGTACATCCGGTCGATGACGACCTTGTGCTTCTGCTCAACAACGCGGCGCTTCACCTTCAACGTCGGAGTGAGTTCACCCGCTTCGATGGAGAAATCGGTGGCGAGGAGAGCGACTTTCTTGATGCGCTCGTACTGGGCGAGGTCCAAGGACGCGGCGTCGATGGCCTTCTGGA
>JBDSLN010000110.1:0-4951 GCA_039916365.1 Vicinamibacteria bacterium | reverse complement strand
ACACGGATGAAAAGTGGAATCTCCAGGGAGTCGGCGTAGGGCGCAGTCTTGTCGGTGAACCGATGGGCGCCGGTTGACAGCCCGTTGTCGGACAGGAAGATGATGGCGGTGTTGTCAAGCTCGCCCTGCGCGGCGAGCGCCACGACGATCTTCTCGATCATTTCGTCGACCGCCTGCAGAGCACGCAGCGAATTGCGGTACTCATTGTCGATGGCGGTGAGGGTCGCCGCGCTGAATGAGGCGATGCGTTTGATGTGGCGGGGCTTGTCGCTGGTGTCCGCTTCATTGAACGCAGGGGTGCGGGGGGCACCCTCTGAGGTGAACAATCCCGCGTGGCGGGCCGCAGACTTCGAGACGTTATGAGGCGCGAAGGTCGACACCATCAGAAAGAAGGGCTGGTCATCTTTTTCCTCCGTCCTCTTCAAATACTCGAGGGCACGGGTCGCGAGGAAGTCGGTCTGGTACTCGCCCGCGGGCGACTTTAGGTCTTTGCCGCTCTCGTTGTACGTGAAGTTTGTGTAGGCCTGCGGCTCGGTGAACGCCAGCCAATCGTCCCAGCCAGGAGGAGATGACGCCCAGCCGGACCCGTAGCCGTTGGTGTACTTGCCGAGATAGGCGGTGCGGTACCCGGCGGCCTTCAGCCAAACGGGGAGCGAGTCCCCTTCCGCTCCACTATCCCGGTAGACGGCGTATCCGCCGAGCGGCGCTTCGTTGCCGCGGACTCCGTGACTGTGGGCGTAGCGGCCGGTCATGATGCTGGCGCGTGAAGGTCCGCATAGAGGCGTGGTAGCTATCGCGTTCTGGAAATTGACGCCCTGCGCCGCGATCAGCGACTGCATCAACGGCATCTGCCGCGAGCTCACCGTCTCCTGATCGTCGGTCATGATGACCACGACGTTCAATGGTTTGGGTGTCGGGGTCGCCTGAGGCTGTCCAGATGACGCCCCGGAGGGCGAAGATGGAGACGAGCCGGAACCGCAGGATGCGTGAACCAGAAGGACGGCAAAAACGGCAAAAAGGGCGCGGAGCTTGTTCAAGCGGTTTACCAGCCTAGGGAAACAAGTACGGTGAAGTGAATTGTGGGGATCGCCCGATCCCGTCTTAAAAGTGAACGGAATCCACTATACGAAAAAAAGCGAGCGGTGCATGGAACCCGGCGTACATCACGCCCTGTTCAATCGCGCGGGATACGTTCTTCCGCTCAGCGCGGCTTGGTGATGGCATCGAACCAGGCCTGCGCGAGCACTTTGTACCCTTCCGAGGAGGGATGGATGTAGTCCGCGAAGAGTTCTGAATACTGAAGGGGCGACAGTTCGAAGGCGCGGTGGAGATCGACCAGCACGACCTGCTCTTCGACGGCCATCTGACGGATGAACTCATTCTGCTCGATGACCCAGGCGTCTCGTTGCGGAGAGGCGCGGAAGTCATTGCCCACGTTGGTCATCAACAGGGTCCCGATGAAGGGGAACCCTCCCGCCGCCTTGACCTTGCGCACCATCGACCGCAGGCTTGAAACCGTGAAGCACGGCGGTTCGCCGCACCGCGGGTCGGACCAGTCGTTCGTGCCGTAGAGGATCAGGGTGAAGGCCGGCCGGCCAGCGGCAAGCGAATCGGAAATGCGCGAGTCGCCCCGTTCCGAGCTGGATGAATCGACGCCATCGTTGATCACGCGGGCCTTGCCGAAGTGGATGCTCAGCATGCGCTCCAGTATCCCGGTGTACCCCTGGCCGTCACCCGTCCCCACCTGGCCGTCCGTGATGCTGTCGCCGAAAGCCAGGAATATGCCGGGGGTTGCGGACGGCCCCAGGGGCAAGGTGACGGGAACGTTGAAGGTCCCAGACGAAGGCGGCGTAACGATGGACCCGTTCGCTGTCTGATAGTAAGGAGGCAGAGACGCGGGGTTGACCGAGAGCATCTGCGCGGTCTGCGCGACATCTGCGGAAAACTCTCCCGTGGTCACGGCGCTCTTTCCCGAAGCCGAACCGAATGAGACTTCGACGCCCGGGACTCGGATCAACTCGGTCGGCTGCAGGAGTCCGTCGCGATTTTCATCCAGAAAGACGGCGAAGCGGATGCTTCGAGTCACTGGAGTTGGCGTTGTGGTCCCTCGGGAGCCAGCACCGCAGGCGGCTGTCGCAAGGCAAACCGCGAAGAGCGTGGCGAAATTTCTCATGGGCTTAACGAGCCCACGATCCTATTACACGGTGGAAGTCTCTCCCGCGGTCAAGAGCGCCGGCTCGGCCCGACCCGCGGACGGCGGATAGGGGAAATGCCTTTTCTGCCGATTGATCGGAGCTTCGATGAGGTACCAAGAGAGGGTGGCGAGCACGATCGACACCGCGCTATAGATCAGGAACATCGACAGCCCCCGATCGAGGGGGGCAACGTTGTAGCTGCGCGCGATCTGCCGGCCGATCGCAATCAGGAACAGGTGATACAGGTAGATGCCGTAGCTGATTCTTCCGATGAAACGGAGAGGCGCCCATTCGAGGGCGCGACGCGGAAAAGAACTCTCGGAGCTTGTGGCAAGGTGGACGAGAACCAGCGCAATCATGCCGAAGCCAAGGTCTCCCGGAACGCGATACGGAAGCAGGTCGGTTGCGCGAAGGCCGACCTGGTAGCGGAACCCCTGAGCGAAGAAGAAGAGAGGCGCGCCGACGAACACCGCGTACTTCACGAGACGTGGGGCGAGCCGCGGAATGTCTCCATCGAGATTGCGCGCCATGGCGAGGAGCGCGCCGAGGCCGAGCGAATCCATGCATCCTTGAAGGACGAGATGAGTCTGCTCAAAGCTCTGTCCGTGGATGGTCCCCAGTGCTTCCAGGGTGGTGCTGACGACGACCATTGCAAGGGCGAGGAGTGCCAGCCGGCGGAGGGAGATGAAGAGAACAGCCAGGGGCCAGAGCAGATAAAACTGCTCCTCCACGCAAAGCGACCAGAGATGGGTGGCCTGAGCCATGGGTCTGTGGAAGTAGGTGAGGGCGATGTTCCCGGTGTAAGTCAGATGCCAGCCTATCGAATCGGCAATCGGTCCGTACCCCGCCGCCCATCCCAGCAGCACCACCATGTAGTAGATGGGAGCGATGCGCAGGGCACGACGCGCCACGAATGTTCGGAAGACACCCCCTGCGGTTGACTCGCCCGAATCGATCGCGGCGCGTCCGCGCAAAAGCAGTCGGGTGATCAGGAATCCGGACAGGACAAAGAAGAGCAGCACGCCGAAGCGGCCCCAGTGGAAGGCCTTTTGAATGGCGGAACGCTCCGGGAAGAAATGTGAAATCAACACCGCGAAAGTCGCGACGGCGCGCAGGCCATCCAGGGCAGGGTAAAAGCGATCGCGCGTCGACTCTTGCACCGCTGAGATTTTCTCGCCCGTCATCCCGCGAGTTCCCCGGTGGCAAACGGCGCGGAGTGCGGGCCGTCGTTTCGGGGCCGCCGCAGGACTTTGAAGCTATGGCGATTGTAGGTCTTGGTGCGAACGACCATCTCAAACGGCGCGGGGAAAGGCTCCAGATCGCCGAGTGCCGCAATCTGATCGAGCGGCACGGGCGTCTTTTCAGGAATGTCGTTCCATCCGATGACGAGGGCGCCGCCTTTTGAAAGCGCCCGGACGCACGCGCTCATGGCGGTCTCGATGGCGGCCGGTTGGTTGAGGCCCCAACCGATCACTCCGTTGCAGACGATGAGGTCAAGGGACCCGTCCGGGAAATGGGTCCCGAGGGAAGCGAGATCCCCAACGATGTGTTTTTGCCCGCCAAAGCGAGTGCGGCTCGGGTCGACTTCCAGCGTGACGTAGTCACGCGCGGCAAACATGGCCTCGTAGTGCCGCGTGTACCAGTCGACACCCACGAAAAGGATGCGATGGGAGCGGTCGTCCGCGGCGAAGTAGGGAAGGATGTCATCGTCAAGCGCTTTCCGATCGAGGGTTTGCCGCACGGCTGGCCGACTCTGAAGGGCACGGACGCCCCGAAGGCCGAGCACAAACAGGATCTCTGCGCCCTTCCACAGCTTGCGGCGGAGAACCGCCCACAGTGGCAGGTGAACCTGAATCACGCGGACGGAATGTACATCGTCAAAGCCGCCGCCTAAAATCCTTACTAATTCGGTTTGGCACCATTTCGTCTAACACGATATGGTACTGAAGTAGCCGATCTGCCTGAATGGCCTCCGCCCAAGGCGGCCTGATAACAAACGAGCCTCTTGCAGAGTCGACGCCTCGGACGCGTCAGCGCAGCGGGAAATCTTTAGGAGAACAACGACGATGAAGCAATCCATTCGACTGAGCCTTGCGTGCCTCGCCCTTCCTTTCGCTTTTGCGCTTTCCAGCTGCGGCGACGGTCTAGACACCCCCACCGCCAACGCGACTCCCACCCCCACTCCGCGGCCCAGCGCCACGCCCACGCCTACGGCGACGCCCACACCCGCGGCAACTCCGACTCCGTCAGGCAGCGCCACCTGCGCCCTTCCGGCGCGCCCCGACTGCGGCAACAGCGGTTGCTGTTCCGAAGGCGGCACGCCGCTCTTCAACGCACAGATCAACGATGCGCAGGCCCAACTCGAGCGCACTCGTCCGGACATCTTCAATAGCAACGGGTCACTGCGGCTCGACGAGCTCGAGTACACCGACCTCCTCGCGAAAACCATCATGCAACTCTTCCCCGGCGTTTGCGCGCGCGGCGGCGGTCGCGATGGTGAGTCTTACTCCAAGGATGAAGTTGTCATCAAGAGCGACAACACCGTCTCGCAGAACGTCGACGTGATCATCGGCAGCAGCCACGAGCCGTACATCGGTGGTCGCTACACCTGCCGTCCGGCGAGCTTCTAAGTAGGATGCTGGCGGGGTTCACGCCCCGCCTGTTCGAGCACAAGGGCGGCGAGACATCGCCGCCTTTTGCATTTCCCTCTCGCGGGCAACTCATACTTCGCACAGCGGAGCGAATCCTTCGTACGT
>JBDSLN010000109.1:0-5621 GCA_039916365.1 Vicinamibacteria bacterium | reverse complement strand
GTCACGCCAGGGCGTCGCGATGCTCGCCGAACACGCCGCGCAGGCACGTCGCCACCTCGCCGACCGTGGCCCATGCGAGCACGGCCTCGATCATGAACGGCATGACGTTGGCTTCGCTGCGCGCGGCTTTTTCGAGGGCCTGCATCGCGGCGGCCCAGGCAACCGTGTCGCGCCGAGCGCGCAGTGCCTGAAGGCGCTGAACCTGGTCGATCTCGAGTGCTGGATCGACCCGCAACAGGTCGGTACGTGGAGTCTCGTTCTCTTCGACGAATTGATTCACCCCGACGATAACGGTCTCCTTGATTTCCAGATTCCGTTGGAATCGGTAAGCCGACTCTTCGATCTCGCGCTGGATCTCTCCGCGTTCGATGGCTCTGAGCGCGCCGCCGCGTGCTTCGATGCCGTCGAGAAGGCGCAGCGCTTCGGCCTCGATGTCATCCGTCGCCGCTTCCACCGCGAACGACCCGCCGAGGGGATCCACCATATCGGCGACTCCGGTCTCGTGGGCGATGACCTGCTGCGTCCGCAAGGCCAGCTTCGCCGCGGCTTGCGTGGGCAGAGCGAGCGCTTCGTCCATGGAGTTCGTGTGGAGACTCTGGCACCCGCCCAGCACCGCGGCGAGCGCCTGCACGGTCACACGCACGATGTTGTTCTCGGGCTGCTGAGCAGTGAGAGTGACCCCGCCGGTCTGGACGTGGAAACGCAGGTGCTGCGCCTTGGGATTGGTGACGCCGAAGCGATCCTTCATCAGGGTTGCCCACAGACGTCGCGCGGCGCGGAACTTCGCGACCTCCTCAATGAAGTCGGAATGACAGGCGAAGAAAAATGAAAGGCGTTCGCCGAAGACGTTGGGGTCGAGACCCTTGTCCTTCGCGGCGCGCACGTACTCCATGGCGTGGGCGAAGGTGAACGCGAGTTCCTGGGGTGCGGTGGCCCCCGCTTCACGGATGTGGTAGCCGGAGATCGAAATGGTGTTCCACTTCGGAACGCGCTCATGGCAGTACGCGAAGAGATCGGTGACCAGGCGCAGCGACGCCTTCGGCGGATAGATGTAGGTCCCGCGCGCCACATATTCCTTCAGGATGTCGTTTTGAACGGTGCCTGAGAGAGCGTCTTCCGGAATTCCTCGACGCCGCGCCACTGCGATGTAGAGCGCGAGCAGAATGGCCGCGGTGGAATTGATGGTCATCGAAGTCGACACTTTGTCGAGGGGCACGGAGTCGAACAGGGTCTCCATGTCTTCGAGCGAATCGATGGCGACGCCCACCCTGCCGACTTCGCCCATGGCATGCAAGTCATCGGAGTCGTAGCCGATCTGCGTTGGGAGGTCGAAGGCCACCGAGAGTCCCATGGTGCCCTGGGCCAGCAGGTAGCGGTAGCGCTCGTTCGATTCACGCGCGGTGCCGAAGCCCGCGTATTGACGCATGGTCCAGAAACGGGATCGATAGCCGCCTTGGTGAACGCCGCGCGTGAAGGGGAAGGCGCCGGGAGGCGTCAGATCGTGAGCGAGCGCCGAACTGGAGGCAGGCCGGGGAAGCCCGGAAGGCGATTTGAAGTCGGCCTTGCGGTCCGAAGTTTTGGCTGGGGGCATGGATTCTCTGGTCGGCGCGCGAACGATACCTATTTCAACCGACCGGTTCCTGACTATGATCCCATCCGCACCCATTTCCTGGAGAACTCTCAATGCACGATCCCGCCATGTCCGCCTTCATCCAGCTCATCCTGCGCTGGTTTCACATCTTCGCCGGTGTGGTCTGGTTGGGACATCTCTACTTCTTTAACTTCGTGAACGTGCCGTTTCAGGCAGCGCTCGACAAGGAGTTGAAGTCGAAGGTCAACCCTGCATTGCTCCTCCGCGCGCTGTGGTGGTTTCGCTGGGGGGCGATGTGGACCTTCCTGATCGGCTGGTTCCTCTTCTCGGTCAGCTACCTGATGGGCGGCAACTTCAAGGATGCCGATGGCGGCGTTTCCGAACGCGGCATTTGGATGCTGGTCGGTGGCCTACTCGGTTCCATCATGTGGTTCAACGTGTGGTTCGTGATCTGGCCTGTCCAGAAGCAGATCATTGGTGGATTGATGGGCGTCAATCCACCGGCGTCCCTTGATCTGCCGAAGCGAGCGCTGCTTTTCTCCCGCATCAACACCTGGCTGTCGGCCCCCATGCTGATGTGCATGATCGCCGCGTCTCATATTGACTTGTGGACCGGGATGCAGAGCTATCAGCAGGGGATCTTCCTGTTGCTGATCCTCGGCGCCATCCACGGAATGCTGACTCTCGCTCCCAAGAAGGGCACGTCTCTCTAGGGCGGGGGACGACTACTTTTTGGCGCCGCCCGTCGGAACGAAGGTGACGCCTGTGGGTTGGAGGTACTCCGGCAGCTTCGTGCCCTGCTTGGCGGACGTGGCGAAGACGGTGATGGCCGAGGCCTTCTTCGCATCCTTCTGAACGGCAGGGAACGCGCACTCTTCCTCGGTCTGGATCTGGAGCTGATAGGTGCTCGTTCGCTTGCTCTCGTACTCCGTGTCCGTCGCCTGGATGTAGTACTCAAGGGTGCGCAGCTTGCCATCCTTCACGGCGGGAAGCGTGCTACAGAAACGCGCGCCTTCGAAGGCCATCTCGGACACCAGATATTCCTTCTCGCCGGGCCGGCGGAAGTACGCCCGGACCTTCGCGATGTCGCCATCGTCGAGGACGGTGGCGCACAACTCGATCGGTTTGGACGCGACCGAACACTGGGCGGGCTGATGTTCGATGAGCGGAGGGTCGTTCGCGAGGACCGTCGCCGCGGTCAGGACGGATACGACGGATGCGTGAAGGACTGAAGACCGGTTCATGTCCTGGATCCTACTGCCAACTCTCCATCGAGTGCGAATAGAGGGGTGCCAAAGGCCCGCGCCGACCCACGCGTGCGGGCCTACTTCCAGCTGACGGTGTTGGTGTAGCTTTCGCCCTTGGAGCCGGTCACGATCGCCCGGTATGACCATTCCGTGGTGGACTCGCTCCAGGTTTCGCTGGCCGAATAGATCGTTGCGGTATCTCCGGGAGCTACGCTTGAGACCGAAAGCGGCTGTGCCGCTCCGGCCCCGCGTCCGTTGACGTCCATGCGCACCTGCAGGCCGACGAGCGAGATCGGAGCGCTGCCTTCGTTGGTGAACTTCACCAGAACCTTGTACGGGTCGCCGGGCCGCGGATTCTTGGGTTGCAGTTCGAAACTGACGCTGCCCGGCATGTCGGCGGCGGCCGTGCCTGATTTCACACCCGCAGCTTCGCCGAAGCCGGCCGCGCCAAGCCCTGTTTGTCCACCTGCTTTTTTGGCCGTCCGACCGGCGGTGAACGCCTTGCCCGTCGTCACGGGCGTGATGGGCGCGCTGGTGGCTGCCGCTGCGACCCGCTTGGCCGAAGTGGCCCCGATCTTTCCACTTTGAGCCGGGCTGTTCCCCGGATCGAGAGCAAGAACCTGATCGTAGAGGGAGAGCGCTTCGTCAAACTTGTCGTTGCCCAGCGCCGAAGTTGCCTTGGAGAGCAAACCATTGATCTCGGTGTCGCGCTGCTGCTTCTCCTGAAGGGCTTTCGCCTGCGCAGCGCTTGAGGCCACGAGCTGTTCGGCTGCTTCGGCCTTAGAGATGTCGTTCAGGACGTTCGTGACTTCGGCGTCCCAGGGCGCCTTGGCACTCGCGTCTCTGGCGATCTGGCGTGCGCGTCCGAAGTCTTTGGCGCCGATGGCGGTGCGGGCCGTCGCGAGCTGGCTGCGCGCATCCTTGCCATTGCGGGACTTTTCGAGGATGGTCTGAGCGGACGAGTTAGCGGGATCTTCGCGAAGCGCGTCCTGTGCCTTCTGGACGGCCTTGTCGTAGTCCCCGCGACTAAACGCGTCGCTTGCCGCCTTGACGGTCGCAGCCGCCTTGCCTTCCGCACTGAACGTCGGCTGGGGCGCCGCAGTGGCGACGACCGCTGGCGTGGGCGCCGGAGTGGCGACTCCGATTTCCGGCGTCGGCGCGGGTGTTGCGAGGGTTTGCTGAGCTTCTTTATTACGTTCCAGCTTGGTGGCGAGAAAGTAAACGCCGCCGCCCAAAGTGACGATCAGCCCGACGAAGCCCGCCGCGATGACGCCGGTGTTTGACTTTGGCGGCTCGGGAACGAACTTCGGTTCCATCCGCGCGGGAGGCACCTGGAGGCGCGTGGCACCGACTCTGGTCGCGCCGACTCTGGTCGCGCCCGCCAGGGTCTCTCCGCCCCCGCTGCCTAAAAGAGTCGCTGCTGCGCCGATGCGGGTCGCCGCCTCACCCTGACTGGAGCGGTCGATCGTGCCATCGGTGTCGGAAATATCGTCGAGAAAAACTTCGAACGGCTCCGGGGTTCCGGTGGATGCGTTCAGGTCGACCAGGTCGTCGAGTGCGTGCCTCGCGGCGGAGTCGGAGGTGCTATAGGTCGCGAGATAGTCGCGAAGGTCGAGGGCGAACTGGGTTGCGTTCTCGTAACGCTGATTGAGGTCCTTCGCCAGAGCCTTCGCTAGGATCGGTGTAAGGGCGTCGAACTCGGGTCCGCTCGGAAGGGCGTTCCAGTTCGGATCGTCATGGGTGATCTTGAAGAAGATCGCCATGAGGTTGTCGGCGTGGAACGGCCGCTTGCCCACGAGCATCTCGTAGAACATGCAGCCGACGCTGAAGAGGTCGGAGCGGCCATCGACGCGCGCGCCCTTGACCTGCTCGGGCGACATGTAGTCGGCGGTGCCGACGATGGCCCCGGTGCCGGTGGAGGACGACGTCGTCAAACGCGCGACGCCGAAGTCCATGATCTTTACCGAGTCGTCGTTGCCGATGAAGATGTTCGCGGGCTTGATGTCGCGATGGACGATCCCGGCCTGATGTGCCTGGGCGAGACCGACCAGCACCTGAACGATGATCGAGATCTTGCGGTCCAGCGGCATCGGACCCATGCGCAAGGTCTTCTGCAGGTCGTCGCCACGGAGCAACTCCATGGCCATGAACGGCGAGCCGTCGGTGTGGTAACCGAGGTCGAAGACGTTGACTACGTTTGGATGCGAAAGCTTCGCGACCGCTTTCGCTTCGCGCTCGAAGCGCATCTTGAGGTCTGCGTCGTCGGCGATGTTCGACACCATGACCTTGAGGGCGACCTCGCGGTCGAGCATCGAATCCTTCGCGAGGTAAACGATGCCCATCGCACCCTTT
The DNA here is from genome assembly GCA_039916365.1 of Vicinamibacteria bacterium. Taxonomy (GTDB): domain Bacteria; phylum Acidobacteriota; class Vicinamibacteria; order Fen-336; family JAGNNV01; genus JAGNNV01. Next base: position 431 of record JBDSLN010000109.1, on the reverse strand, counting down.
CCCAAGGGCTTGATGATGTCGTATTTGCCTATGCGGCCGGATATCTCTTTGAGAGCGGGCTCACTCACAGCTGCGATTACCTTTTCCTGAGCCTGCTACTCAACGTAACGAATCCTCGCGCCGAATGCGGTTAGCGGGCGGTCTTGCCGGTGACCGTGAAATGGGCCCGGCGGTTGCGCTGCCAGCAGTCTTCGTTGGATTCGCTGCAGACGGGGATTTCCTTGCCATAGGCGACGGCCTTGATGCGGGACGGCGAGACGCCCACGGAAACCAGGTAGTCGTAGGCGAGCCGGGCGCGCTTGTCGGAGAGGGCAAGGTTGTACTCAACCGTCCCCCGTTCGTCGGCGTGGCCTTCGATGGTCACCACGAGGTAGTCGTACTTCTTGAGCGCCTCTCCGTCACGGACGAGAGTCACGCGGTCGTTCTCGCGA
>JBDSLN010000108.1:0-4963 GCA_039916365.1 Vicinamibacteria bacterium | reverse complement strand
AGGGTGTCGCGATCGGTCGCGACACCGCTCGGGTTGTGTGGACTTGTGATGATGACCAGCCTGGTGCTCGATGTGATCCGGGATCGAATCTCGCCGACGTTGATGCGATATCCCTCATCGAAGCGTCGCTCAAACGTATCGACGCTCGCGCCGAGCAGGCGACAGGCCCCCGAAATCTGGTCATACCAGGGGCCTTCCATCAGCACGCGATCGCCTGGACCCACGAGCGCGCCGATGGCCAGGAAGTTCGCGGTCGAGCACCCGGACGCTGTGGCCACGCGATCCGTGGTGACTCCATAGTGCGCGGCGATCGCTTCGAGCAGGGGTGGATAGCCGCCGTTGTCGGCCGCGGTGAGATCGAAGGCGTCCAGCGCGCCTGGCAAGTCGTCGAGCGTGCAGGCCAGCAGGTTGCTTCCGACCAGGTCGAACTCGGCCGGGGGTCGAGTCTTCACCCAATGAACGTAGGGAGCAAGGGGAGAGTTCAACAAGGCGGGATACTATCGCCCCTTCGATTTGAAGGCGTAATAGACCGGCACGCCCAGCGCAAGCAGGCCCACACCGATGGCCGAGCGGACCGGTGCAGTGCGAACCACGCTCAACACCACGACGATGGCTACGAGCACGAACAGCGCAGGAAGCCACGGATAACCCGGTGTGCGGAAGCCGACCCGATCCGCGAACCGCCGCCGCAAACGGAAGAGACCCGCGACGGTCAGCCCGAAGAACACCCAGTCGGCGAAGACCACAGTGTTGAGCAGGTCCTCGTACGTGCCCGTGAAGAGAAGCAGCAGCGCCCAGCCGGACTGAAGAACGATGGCGAGACCGGGGGTCTGGAATCGTGGATGAAGTTTCGCGAGGGCGGGAAGAAACGCGCCGTCCCTTGCCATCGCGAAGTAGATGCGGGGCGACGCGAGGATGGAGAGATTCAGAAACCCGAAGGTTGAGATTGCGATGGTGGCGGAGATGAATCTCGAACCCGAGGCGCCGAGCCATAGCCCAGCGACACTTGCAGCGGGTGTTTCGGTTGCGGCCAGTCCGTGGAGGCCGAGCGTGCGGAGGTAGGCGATGTTCGCCAGCGCGTACACCGCGATCACCACCAGCGTGCCGATGATCAGGCTGCGCGGCATATCGCGCTGCGGATTACGCATCTCCTCGGCGACCGTGTTTGCCTTCTGCCAACCGCCGTAGGTGAAGAGGATGGGGATGAGGGCCGCTCCGAAGGCGAGCAGGCCGGAGGGCGTCTCATCGGTGCGCGACTCTGACCACCATCCGGTGGCGGCCGCGCCCCAGAAGGCGAAGGCGATCAGCACCACCAGCGCCCCGAGCTTCAGCACGACCGAGACATTGACCACGAGACTTCCCGGGGTGACGCCGACGTAGTTCACGATGGTCAGAAGCACGATCGCGCCGGCCGCGAGGATCACGACGGCTGACCCCGTCTCCGGCTGATCCACGAGGCGCAGGGCATAGCGCCCAAAATTCAGTGCGACCGCGGCCATGCCGCCCGCCTCGATCATCAGAAGTTGCGCCCAGCCGTACATGAAACCGGCCATGGGATGCCAGGCATCACGCAGGTAAACGTAAGGACCGCCGGCCTGCGGTTGCTGCTGGCCGAGCTCGGCGTAGGCAAGCGCTCCGATGATCGCCACCACTCCGCCGGTGATCCACGCGCCGAGCACCAGTGGGGTCGAATCGAGAGCGCGCGCCACGATGTACGGATTGACGAAGATGCCGGTGCCGATGATGCCGCCGACCACCACCATGGTGGCGTCGAAGGGTCCCAGCGCGCGCTTCAACGACATGCGCTGGAGACTACCTGTTTATGCGGCGGTTTCTCCGTGGTTCAGAACGTTCGCTGCGATCTCGTAAGAACGCAGCCGGGCCGCATGATCGTAGATGTGCGAGACGATGATCAGCTCATCGGCGTCGGTTCGCTCGATGAACTCACGCATCTCCCGCTCGACCGTCTCCCGCGATCCCACGAACGACACGCGCGGACGCTGGAGGGGATCAAGAGGCTCGGTTCGATCTGGTTCCCACTCCTTCGAGGGCGGCGGAAGTTTCGTCGGTCGGCCCGTCCGCAGGCTCGCGAAAGACTGACGACCGGATGACGCGAGAAACCGCGCATCCTCATCCGTGTCCGCGGCGACCACGTTCACACCCAGCATCACGTACGGCTTGGCCAGACGTTCCGAAGGCTTGAAGCCTTCGCGATACAGGCTCATCGCCTCGAAGAGCAGGGAGGGCGCGAAGTGCGACGCGAATGAAAAAGGAAGACCCAATTCCGCGGCGACCTGCGCGCCAAACGTGCTGGAGCCGAGGATCCAGATGGGAAGTTCGATTCCGATCCCCCCACCCGGAACTGCCTGCACCGCCTGATCGGGCTCGGGCTCATAGAGATACGCCATCAGTTCAAGAACATCGTTAGGAAACTCGTCCGCGTTTGAATTCAGTGCTCGACGAAGGGCTCGCGCCGCGGGTCGATCGGTGCCTGGCGCACGTCCGAGTCCCAGATCCACGCGTCCCGGAAACAGCGAAGCGAGCGTGCCGAACTGCTCGGCGACCTGAAGCGGCGCCCAGTTCGGCAACATGATGCCGCCGGCTCCAATTCGGATCGTCGAAGTGGCGGCTCCCACTTGTCCAATCAGAACCGCCGTGGCCGCACTCGCGATTCCGGGCATGTTGTGATGCTCGGCGAGCCAGAAGCGGTTGTAACCCAGACGCTCTGCGTGCTGCGCCAGATCGACGGTGCAGCGAAACGCGTGCGCGGCGCTGCCGCCTTCGATGATGGGTGAGAGGTCCAGGACAGAGAGAGGAATCATCTAGGCACTTCGGAACGTCAGCACGAGTACGTCGCGAAAGGCGGGCTGCCCCGATTCGAGAACCTGGACCTGGGTGACGCCATGTCTCACGCGCCGGTCGTCGAGAAAGACGGCGTCCAAAGGCTCGGCGAGAGTGAACGCCCCGAGCGAGCGTCCTTCGTTGTCGCCGATCCCCGTCACGCCCCCGGCGATTCCTGTCCGCGCGACGAGACCAACGAAAACCCAGTCAACGCCGTCGCGGTGCATACCTTCGGGTGTCGGCTTGCCCGCTTCATTCGGGGTGGGCTCGATCCGGAACTGATGCATCTCCACTTTGAAGACGGGCGCGGCCGAAGTCGAAGGCGTCGATGCCGCGAAGATGTCGAAACAGAGCTTCAGAAGCCGAGTCGTCACGGGATGAGACGCGATCGCGTCGGTCACCGGTTCGAACCAGCGATCCACGTCGCCATTGAGCCGGTTGTACTCGAGGCTTTGGAAGTGCGGGCCATGAGCTTCGCGTGTGATGCCAAGCGAGTCGGTCTTGAATCGCGCATAGCGCCGGCGACGGAAACGTCCGCCGTCCGCCATGTAGGTGTCGATCTCGAGATGGTTCCAACTCTCGGCGAAACTGGCCCAGTCCACGAGCGCCTGGCGACCGATCAGCGTCCGACATCCAGCCGCTTCGACGGATGCGAACCCAGGGCCGCTCCGCAGAGCGGCGGCGATCTCGTCGATCGCGATCAACGGCGGTCGTGCGCGCCGACGGATAAGTGCGACGAAGCGAGAACAAAGATCACGAACGCGACGCTACTTCGATCACCCCGCGAGAGTGGAGCGATCGATGTAGGTCTACGCGATGCGAGGCGTCCTTCGTGCCGCACTCCCGGACGCGAAGACCTTGACCAGCAGCAGCCCCGCGACGAACCCGCCCACATGAGCCATAAATGCGACGCCTCCGGACTGCTCCGTATCGGCAATCGATCCCACGCCGCTGACCAGCTGAATGAGGATCCAGATCCCGAGCATCATGAAAGCTGGAACCGCCGTGATTCCGCCGCGCACGAGGACGCGCACCCGGTTTTTCGGGAACATGAGCATGTAGCCGCCGAGGATTCCGCTGATCGCGCCCGACGCTCCCACCGTTGGGGTGTTTGAACCTGCGTTAAAGGCGATATGTGCGAAGCCCGCGGCAAGGCCGCAAACCACGTAGAAGCTCAGGAACTTCACGTGTCCCATGATTTTTTCCAGATTGTCTCCGAAGATCCAAAGGTAGAGCATGTTTCCGCCCAGGTGGGCCCAGCCGCCGTGAAGGAACATGGACGTGAGGAGCGTGCTCCAGAATGGCAGCGGAATCCCGGGCGAGAGATCGGTGTGGGTGGAATACTCGCGAGGTACCACGCCCCAGGCCTGAATGAAGGATTGGAGCGCTCCAGGCGACGGCTGACTCAATTCCAGGAGAAACGCGGCCGCGTTGGCCAGGATCAAGGCCACCGTCACCAGGGGCAACGGCCCACCTTCCACTTTGTCGTCGCCAATCGGAATCATGCAGAAAAGTCCTCGTAGAAAATGTTCGGAGCGGACTTAAGCAATCAAGGTGCCAGGCGTGATGAACGCCTCCGAGGTCAGGAGGAATTTCAGCCGTAAGCTGAAGTCGACGAGATGATCGAAAGCATCAGGCGCGCTCTGAGGCGGGCGGAATCCTGGTGTTCGTTGAGTATCGCGCCGAGGATGACTCGGTTCCCATAGAGTCCTTACACAAGATGAGCGAAGCCCAGGTCAAGCGCGAGGCCGCGGTTCATCCTTTGGTGTGGGAGCGGACCGTCGAGACACTGCCGCGGCAGCACATGGTCTTCTTCCGAAAGCGCAACTGACCCTCGCCACAATATTCCGGCCGCTCATCCGTCCTCACAGGTAGGTGAAAGACTCGGCGACCCGGATGACTCGCGAACAAGACGAGCGGATCTCGGCCGTGGTGGACCGGGAGCAGTCACGTCTGCGGAATTTCATCCGCCGCCGCGTGCCGGATCCAGGCGATGTCGAAGACATCCTTCAGGACGTCTTTTGCGAGCTGGTGGAAGCGAATCGCCTCCTGATGCCGATCGATCACGCGGCCGGTTGGCTCTTCCGCGTGACCCGGAATCGCATCATCGATCTCTTCCGAA
>JBDSLN010000107.1:0-4310 GCA_039916365.1 Vicinamibacteria bacterium | reverse complement strand
TCAATGGAACGCTCGCGGGAACCATCACCCTCACCGCGGGACTTGGCGGCATGGGCGGGGCCCAGCCGTTGTCCGTCACCATGAACGACGGCGTCGCCATCGTAGTGGAGGTCGATCCTTCGCGCATCGAGAAGCGCATCGAGACGCGGTATCTCGACGTGGGCGCGGATTCGATCGATCGGGCTTTGGAGCTGGCGCTGGCGGCCAAGGCGCAGAAGCGCCGCCTCTCTATTGGACTGCTCGGCAACGCCGCCGAAGTCCTTCCTCAGCTCTTGGCGCGCGGATTCAAACCCGACCTCGTCACCGATCAGACCAGCGCGCATGATCCTCTGAATGGCTATATCCCGCGTGGACTGACGCTGGAAGCGGCAGCGAAGTTGCGTCAGTCGGATTCCAAGACCTACATCCAGCGGGCGCGCGCTTCCATGGCCGATCATGTCAACGCCATGCTCGGCTTTAAGCGCGGCGGCGCCATCACCTTCGACTACGGCAACAACATCCGCGCGGAAGCACTGAGTGCTGGTGCTATGGATGCCTTCGAAATCAAGGGGTTTGTCCCCGAATACATCCGGCCGCTGTTCTGCGACGGCAAGGGTCCGTTCCGCTGGGCGGTGCTGTCGGGAGATCCGAAAGATCTGGCCACCACCGACGAAGCCATTCTCGATACCTTCCCAGACCACGCCTCACTCCACAAATGGATCGCCCTCGCACGTGAGAGAGTGAAGTTCCAGGGCCTCCCCGCGCGGATCTGCTGGCTGGGTTACGGCGAGCGCGCGAAGATGGGTGCCGTCTTCAACGATCTCGTGAAGACGGGCCGGGTCAGCGCCCCCATCGTGATCGGCCGCGATCATCTAGACGCGGGATCGGTCGCGTCGCCCAATCGTGAAACCGAAGCCATGCGCGACGGATCAGATGCGGTGGCCGACTGGCCGATCCTGAACGCGATGGTGAACACCGCCGCGGGTGCCTCGTGGGTATCGGTTCATCACGGCGGCGGCGTCGGGATGGGTTACTCGATCCACGCCGGCATGGTGGTGGTGGCCGATGGCACTGAGGGTGCTGCCCGTCGTCTCGCGCGCGTGCTCACAAGCGATCCCGGGATGGGCGTGGTGCGTCATGTGGACGCCGGTTACAACCGCGCGACCTTGATGGCTGAGCGCACTCACATGAAAACGCCGCTGGTCTGACGCGACACGCATGACTGACGACATCGCGCCCAAGCGCTTGGACTTCGTGCACACCCTGGCCGAGGAAGCGGCGGCCGGGCGGAAGCGACTGCTTTTAGCCCCTCTCGGCGCGGGCAAGACGCATACCCTTCTGCAGGTCCAGGCGGCGCTGGAAGGGGCCAACGTCCCGTTCGTGTTCGTCGATCTGTTCATGGCGGCCTCCACACCGGAACGCTTTCTGGCGATTCTGGCGGAGGCCGTGCTCCCGTTCATGGCCGGAGATGCGGACGCGATCCAGTCGTTCGCCCGCGAGTGCGTCGATGACCGGCACAATGCCTCCAGCGGTCTGCTGCGTCTCTTCGACCTGCTCGCAACTCATCGGCCGAGTCGTCCGTTTGTCTGGCTCGTGGATGAAGTCACCGAGATCCGCTCACTCGCCTACTTCCCCGACCTCGGGCAGATCGAGACAAGTTTCATCAAGGCCCTCACGGCGGGGCGCGGCGCAGTGCTTGCTTCGTCTTACCTCGGTCTGGCCGTCGACCTATTCCCCGACGTCGAAGCCGTGAGCCTTCCCGGGCTCTCGCCGGCGGACTTCTCAGACGACTTGTCGTTCCGAGCCGACGGACCCGGCGCGGGTCTTGCGATCGTCCTCACCCGCGGCCACGCAGCCACTCTCCGTCTCCTGATGTCAGATCTTCAGGAATCGCGGGATCTGGGACGCTCGCTCACGCGCCTGCTGTCTCCCGGCGCGATGCTCGAACTCCTGTGCCGCCGCCACTACGAAATCCTCCTGATGCGAAGCCGCGGCTATGCGGTCTGTAAGCGGGCCGCCGAAGTCGTGGCGACAAACCGGGGACAGCGGTTGACCGACCTCTTTCCGCTGATCGGCCGGACCGCCGGAGCCTCTCGTCAGTATCTTCGGTGGCTGGTGGAAGTCGGTCTGCTGACTCAGGTCCGCAAGCGTTATGACTTCGCCGATCCCGTGCTGGGACTGTGGGCGTCTGTATATCTGGGACGCGCTCTTCATCCGACGGACGCGGCGCTCGAAGCCGCCGTGAGGAGCGCGTTGGACGGGATTCGCTCTCCGTCGGGCACAACGCCTCACGCGGTCGCCGAGGCCGCGTCGCTTCCCCGTCGCGTGGATCGTTTCGAAGAGTTCGACTAACAGATCGGACAAAAGAAAAGGCGGGCCAAAGGCCCGCCCGGTTGCAACCGCGAATCGACCCTTAGCGGCCGCGGATCAGGCTGGTGATCGCTTTCAGACGCTGGGACTGCTCTTTGAGCGTCTTGTTCTCGTCGACCGTCTTCTCCACATGCTTCAGGAGATTGTTGATCGCGTTGGCGATCCCATTCAGAAGCGCTGGAAAGTCACCACTCTGAGCAACCGAGGAAGCTCGCACTCCGGCGGGGCGGCCAGCCTTGCGACCGCGACGGCGGCCTTTGGGAGCAACCGCAGCAGCGGGAGCAGCGGCCATGGGAGCAGCCTTTGGAGCGGTTACCTTGGGTGCCACTTTCGCGGCCTTGGGCGCCGTGGCGCCAGCGCGGATCGCGCGGTAGTAAAGCATCTGCACGGCGTCCTTGGCGCGGCCCGTTTCGGAGCTGATCTTGTCGAACGCGCCGGCCTTGGTCATGCCGCCTTTGACAAGCTGGTTGACGCGCGCGACGGTTGCGGCGCGGAGGTTCGGGTCACGCTGGTTGTTTTTTGCCACGTCTTTAAGTCTCCTGACAGTTGATGGGATTAAGAGAGCGTACGCTCACGGGTGCTGCTTGCAGGAATCGAGCCACGCCCCTCTATTCACTGTCGTTACGATGAAATGTCTTACAGGTGCGGCTCGACGAGCTTGGTCAGAGCTTCTTTGCTCATCTTGCCGACTCGCTGTTCCACCACCTGACCGCCCTTCAGGAGGATCAGGGTCGGCATTGCGGTCACGTTGTAGTTGAAGGGAACGTGCTCGTTCTCTTCAACATTGATCTTGCCGACTTTCAAACGGCCCCGGAACTGAGTCGCGACGCTTTCGAGGTCAGGCACCATGGCGAGGCACGGCTGACACCAGTCGGCCCAGAAGTCGAGGAGGACGGGGACTTCAGATTGAAGAGCCTCCGCTTCGAAGTTCTGATCGGTCAGTGTAGCGATGACATCGGACATGGTTGGGCAAGCCCTCTTCTTTGTTGGGAAAAAGCCGGATTAGACGGCGAACTGAGAACGCGAGTATACGGCTTCATATCGTTCGGCCGAGAGTCCCCATGAGTAGTCGCGTGTCATGGCGTTCTGCATGAGGACGGTCCAGGGGCCCGGTTTCGCGTAGGTCACAAGCGCCTGGTCGATCGCCCACATCAGCCCGGTGACATCTGCATGTTCGAAGATGAAGCCGGTGCCCTTCTTGCTCTTGATATCGAAAGGCTGAACCGTGTCGGCCAAACCGCCGGTGGCGCGCACGATGGGAATCGTTCCGTACCGCATGCTGTACATCTGAGTCAGTCCGCAGGGTTCGAAGCGCGAAGGCATCAGGATCATGTCGGCACCCGCCTCGATTCGATGAGCGAGGCCGTTGTCATACCTGAAGCGAACCGCGAACCGCGAAGGGTCACGCCGGGCGAACTCGCGGAACCCTTCTTCGACGTCCGGCTCCCCGGTGCCAAGCACCACCATCCGCACGCCGCGCGAGATGAGAGGCTCCATCGCGTCCTTCACCAAGTCAAAGCCCTTCTGATAGACCAGTCTCGATATGACGCCGATCAGCGGCAGGTCGGGTTCTGTAGCGAGACCAAATTCCCGCAGAACCGCGGTCTTGCACAGGACCTTGCCCCGATGGTCTGTGTCGTCGAAGGCCGACTTGATGTGCCGGTCGCGACGCGGATCCCACTCTTCGTAGTCGACTCCATTCAGGATGCCAATCAGGTCGTCGGACCGCGACTGCACGACCGACTCCAGGCCCTGACCAAACTCCCGAGTCTGGATCTCCCTCGAGTAAGTCGGCGACACCGTGGTCACCGCCTCCGAGAAGAGCAGTCCGCCCTTCATATAGGAGATCGTACCCTTCCACCCGAGAGCGTCCTCCGTAGCAAGGGACTCGGGAAGTCCCAGCGGACCTAGCGTGGCCGGGGAGAACATCCCCTGATAGGCGAGGTTATGGATGGTGAATA
>JBDSLN010000106.1:0-4901 GCA_039916365.1 Vicinamibacteria bacterium | reverse complement strand
GCGGTAGTCCGTTGGCTTCGTCGACGAAGGGTCGAAGGGGTCGAAGGGGTCGAAGGGTCGAGAGAGCGAGAAGTTCGCGGGCGTAATCACCTCAATCAGCTAAGTTGACGTGTGAACTCCTTCGTCGCGGAATGGCCCCAGGACGTTTTTCAGAAGGTCGTGGACGCAGTGGCCGCGGACCGCAGTCGATACACCTATGCCCACACGAAGCGGTCCCGTCCACCGCTGCCTGACGACGCGCAGATCCGCGAACTCATCGAAACGGCCCTGCGCGCGAGCCTCGATCGGGAAGAGGGACGTCAGGCTGATTTCAGCCTGGTGTTCTGTGAGCCGACCGAAATCGACGGCATGCCGTTCGTGACATCGGAGCCGTTTACCGCTGAAGCGCTGCGGCGACTGATGCCGTCGGCCGACTCGGAAGTCGATGGCATAGCGGTGTCCGCGGGGGAGTCGGGCCTGCAAATCTGGGGAATCGCTGAGCGTCGGGAAGATGCCGTCGTCATCCGCGCCATCGCACCTGGCCGGGTGATGGCGTGCTTCGGCGGTTCCACCATCGCGCGCTTTAACGGTCATACCTGCTCGTTGCTGCGCGTCGATCGCGATCAGGTTCTCGGCATGGCGGCCGCACTCTTGCCCGAGGGCGACGACCCTGGGAACCTCGTCAAGATGCAGTTCCTCTGGGGACTGGGCATGATCATGCGCGGCTTTGGCCATGGAGGTACGATCGTCGTCCTCAATGGCACGCCCGTTCCGGGCACGGTGGAGGGAGGACGCGATCTGCGTTCCCTGGATGTCCTGACGCGGAAAGCAAGGCCAGCGATCGAGGAGTTGAAACAGGTTATCGAGTCGGACCAGCAGTCGGCGTCGGTGTCGATTGGGGACGTGGGCGTCCTCCATGACCTTCAGGGCGGCGGCCTCGCCACCGGCGAACTCGGCGAGTTGTTCCGGAAGATCGGACGTCTAACCCTCGTCGATGGCGCGCTGGTGCTCGATCAAGGGTTCGCGGTGCTGACGGCGGGCGCGAAGCTCTACGGCTCCGCGGCCGTGGATACGTGGTGGGCGTGGGAGCCGGAACTGCCTGAATGGAACAAAGAAGAGGGCAGCGACGGACGTTTCGAAGGAACGCGTCACAGTTCGGCCCTGCGCTTCGTCGCCGCGAATCCGGGAACGGTGGCGCTCGTCTGCTCACAGGACGGAGTCCTCACCTTCGTCGGATGTCCGGCCGGTTCAGACGCGCCGCGCATCATGAAGAACCTCGACCTCATTCTCACGTAGCCTTCCGCGCACATGAGCGTCGACCCTGCGAATCCAAATCCGAATCTAAACCCGAATCCGAACCTGAATCCGAACCGACGTCCGCCGCAGCGGCTTCTCGTCAAGACCGCGTTCATCCGCGGATTGTCCAGACTGGTCTTCAAAGTGTGCGGGTGGAAGGTCGTCGGTACGCCGCCACCGAACACGCCGAAGTACGTGATGATCTGCGCGCCGCACACGTCGTACTGGGATGGTTTCTGGATGCTGGGTGCTGCTTCGAGCCTGGGCATCGACCTGCGATTCCTCGGCAAGCACACGATGTTCAAGGGACCGCTCGGATGGTTCATGAGCATTCTCGGCGCGGTGCCCGTGATTCGATCTGAGCGCCAGAACACCGTCCAGCAGGCGGCCGACTGGTTCCGTTCGAGCGATTCCTTCCTCCTCGGCGTGGCGCCGGAAGGCACGCGCAGGCTCACCAAGGGTTGGAAGACTGGTTTCTACTGGATCGCGATGGAGGCGACCGTTCCCATCGCGTGTGCCTTCGTGGACTACCGAACGAAGACCACGGGATTCCTGCCGGAGATCTGTCATCCAAGCGGCGACATCGCGAAAGACTTCGCGCAGTTCCAGAGCGCCTACGCCGAGATCACGCCGAAGTCTCCGGAGAAGATGAGCCCGATAGAGCCAATCGCACAACCGGTGCGGTCTTAGCCCCGGCGTTTCTCTGAGCCGAGCGCCTGGTCGAGGTTGTAAGCCGCGCTGATGAGGGCGAGGTGGGTGAAAGCCTGCGGGAAATTCCCAAGAGCTTCGCCGCTCGGTCCGGTTTCCTCGCTGTAGAGACCGAGGTGGTTCGCGTAGCCAAGCATCTCCTCGAAGACCAGACGCGCGCGTTCCAGTTGATGCCGATCCGTCTTGCCGGCACGGGTCAGGGCTTCGACCAGCCAGAACGTGCAGATGTTGAACGTCCCTTCCTCGCCTTTCAGTCCGTCGACGGTTTGACCGCCGTTGTAGCGATACACCAGCGAATTTGCGACGAGCCCGCCCTCGTGTGGTGAGCGTAGGGTCGCTTCGAGCGTCTTGAGATTGCGCGGATCGCTGGGCGAAAGAAAGAACACCAGCGACATCATCAGGTTCGAGGCGTCGAGGCAGTCTGACCCGTACGACTGCACGAACGCCTGCAGGTCACGGTTCCATCCCTTCGTCATGATCTCTTCGTAGATCTCGTCCCGGACTTCGAGCCAGCGCTTCCGGTCGGCGGGGAACGAGCGCTTGTCGGCGAGCCGGATCGCGCGATCAAAAGCAACCCAGCACATCAGTCGCGAGTAGACGAAGTTCTGCTGGCCGCCGCGCACTTCCCAGATGCCCTCGTCGGGCCGCTTCCAGTTGTCGCAGAGCCAGTTGACCATCGAACGCAGATGGCACCACAGGCGGTACGAGATCGGTGAGCCGTGCTTGTTGTAGAGATAGACAGAGTCGAGCAGCTCGCCGTAGATGTCGAGCTGAAGCTGATTCCAGGCGCCATTTCCAATGCGCACGGGAGACGAGCCGCGATAGCCCTCAAGGTGATCCAGGATCTCCTCTTTGAGCTCATGCCGACCGTCGATGCCGTACATGATCTGAAGCGGCGTCGCACCCATCGGCTCTTCCGCGCGGTTTTCGAGCCAGCCCATGAACGCGGTGGCTTCCTGAGTGAATCCGATGCGGAGCAGACCGTAAAGAGTGAACGCGGCGTCACGGATCCAGGTGTAGCGATAATCCCAGTTCCTCTCCCCGCCGATCCCTTCGGGCAGGCTGCAGGTGGGTGCTGCGACGATGGCGCCCGTCGGTTCGTAGGTCAGGAGTTTCAGAGTCAACGCCGAGCGCTGGACCATCTCTCGCCACCGTCCCCGATAGGTGCATTGAGACAGCCAGTCCCTCCAGAACTCGATCGTGCGGACACGCAAATCCTCGGCCTGGGCGTCGGTCAGTAGAGACGCGCAGTTGCCGGCCTCATCGACGCACCCGAACACAAACGTCGCGCTCTGTCCCTCCTCGAGCGTAAATTCGCAGCTCACTCCCAAGTCGTGGGCGGTCAGAGGGTGAGAGCTCCGAAGACCCAGGATCAGCTCGGGAGTGCTGAAGGTGGCGCCCTCCGCGTGAAGATTCACTTGGTGCGGCGTGCGCGCGTAGTTGAACGCAGGATGGCAGTCCATGCGGTAGGTCAGGCGTCCGCGAACCGTCTGCACTCTTCGGATCAGCTGATGCCGATTGGTGGAATCGGGCAGGTTGCCCGCGGGCATGAAGTCGGTCACCTGACCGACGCCATCCGATGACAGAAACCGCGTCACCAGAACGTTGGTGTCGGGCCAGTAGTACTGCTTGTGCCGCAGATCGTCGCCCAGCGGCGCGACCCGGAAACGGCCGCCGATCTTGTCATCGAGAATCGCGCAGAAGACGCTTGGCGAGTCGAATCTCGGAAGGCAAAGCCAGTCGATGGATCCGTTGATGCCGACGAGCGCGACCGTGCGCAGGTTTCCGATCATTCCGTAGTGTTCGATGGGTTGGTAGGGCACAGGTTGATGGCCTTATCTGTTAAGTGCGTCAGCGGGGCGTGTCGCGGACAGGGAGGTCAGCCACACGGCTTTCCATGCGTCGATTGTTTTGCCCGTGATGGCTTCCGAGAACCCGGCGATGTTGGGCGCTTGAACCAGAGACTTCACTTTCTCGAGACTGGTCTGGTCGACGAGGAACTTCACGAAGGAGTGCGCGAGAACATAGAGCGGCTCCGCGACCTCACGCCGGTTCTGGAAAAGATTGTCTGGCTGGCCTTCACCGCCGACGTAGGGAAGCGCCGCACGTCCCAGGTCGGAGTTCAACGTTCGCCGAGCCAGCCGATCGATGTTGCGGTTTCCGCCCCAGCTGAACACGTAGCCATCGTAGCCGCCGATGCGCTCGGCTACGTAGCTCTGCACGTAAGAGGCGAATCCCTCCGACATCCAAAGACTGTCGTCCTTCATGGGAAGCAGAACATGCACGGTTTCGTGGAGGTACGGCGCGGCTTTTCGACGGACGCGATCGGCGGGAATTATCACGGTCCGGCGAAAGGAGCGCGAGATGCCGCCGTCATCGCGCACGATGAACGTGATGCGGGAACCTTCGCGCGGTCCGGCGCTGTTCTGGTTCAACAAAGCGTCGATGTCGTTGATGCCGCCGTCGGCAAGCATCGCGAACTCCGCCATCTCTTCCGTCGACAACGCGCCGGCTTCGAAGAACACAATCGCTCGCCCGACTTCATAGCGGACACGGTTGCCCATGACTTCCTGGGTGAAGGTGCTTGAGATGGTCATGGCGGAGAGGGACAGGGCAAGCACGATGAGCCGGGAGGTTTTGGTTCTTCGTGGCGATGTCATCGGTTGAAGTTCCTCAGGCCAATTGGGTTCGCATCAGCCGGCTGCGCGGCCAGTCTCCGTCAATGCGGAGATCGCGGCAAGCACCGATTCGACATCGATCGCCTTGAGCTCTTGCGTAGCATGTCGCACGGTCGCGACTCTTGGGCCGTCCGGTTTCCAGACGACGTCGCTCGTGGGTCCGAAGAGCGCCATCGTTGGCGCGCCCACCGCGGCCGAGAGGTGGGACACGCCCGAGTCGTTTCCGATAAATACGCGCGA
>JBDSLN010000105.1:0-2787 GCA_039916365.1 Vicinamibacteria bacterium | reverse complement strand
CGCGCACGAATTCATTCTCAAGCAGGACCTGATCGAGGCGGTCGATGTCTACGCATCGATGATTTGTTCTCTCCTCGAGCAGTAAGGGCGGCACATTGGAATCCATTCGCGAACTCTTCCGGATCGGCAACGGGCCGTCGTCGTCCCATTCGATGGGACCGCGCCGCGCCGCCGACCTGTTTCTGGATCGTCACGACGGAGCCGCGCGCTATCGGGTGACCCTCTACGGATCCCTTGCCGCGACGGGCAAAGGCCACCTGACTGATCGCGTTCTCGAGGATGCCTTCCGCGCGCGTCCGCACGAGATCCTCTTCAGTCTCCGCGAGCGACTTCCCCGTCATCCCAACGGCATGTTGTTTGAAGCGTTTGATGGCGACGGCGCGGTGCTGCATTCATGGAAGGTCTATTCCGTCGGCGGTGGGGCGATCCGCGAGCATGATGTTGAAGACTGGACGCCACGCGGCGCCTACGAACTCTCCAAGATGAGCGACATCCTGAGCTACTGCCGCGAGCACCGGATGGAGATCTGGCAGTACGTCGAAGACCGGGAGGGGAAGGACATCTGGAGCTTCCTTGCCGAGATTCTTGCCGCCATGGAAGCCGCCATCGATCGCGGCCTCGCAGGAAGCGGCATCCTGCCCGGCATCATCAAGCTCCCGCGCAAGGCGCGGTCGTATCACGCGCGCGCCATGTCACGAGGCGGGCTACTGGCACGGACCGGAACGCTGTCGGCCTACGGTCTTGCGGTCAGCGAAGAGAACGCGGCGGGCGGCATCGTGGTGACTGCGCCCACCTGCGGCGGCTCAGGAGTCCTGCCCGCGGTGATGCGCTATCTGCGTGAAACCCTCCCCACGAATCAGAGTGCGATCCTGCGCGCCCTCGCTACCGCGGGACTCGTCGGCAATCTGATCAAGACCAACGCGAGTATTTCGGGTGCGGCGGTGGGATGCCAGGGCGAAGTGGGTGCCGCGTGCGCCATGGCGGCGGCCGCGGCGGCTCAGCTCATGGGCGGCACCAACGAACAGATCGAGTACGCCGCCGAAGTCGGGATGGAGCATCACCTCGGTCTGACCTGCGATCCGGTTGCCGGCCTGGTCCAGATTCCCTGCATCGAACGCAACGCCGTGGCCGCCGATCGCGCCGTTCATTCGGCCGAGTTCGCGATGCTGTCTGATGGCGCGCATCACATTTCGTTCGACGATGTGGTGGAAGCCATGAAGAAGACCGGTGCCGATCTTCCCGAGGCCTATCGCGAGACCAGTATCGGCGGGCTTGCAGGCCTTGCGTCGTCACCGCCCAGCCTGGTTGGGAACGAGTGCGCATGAGCAACGGAGCTCGCTTCGTGCCCCTCACCACTTACGTCGAGCATCCGCCCGATGAGATGAAGGACCGTGCGCGCGCCTTCTATGAGGAGGCGCGACGGAGAAGGACCATCCGCGAATTCTCACCGCGTGCGGTCGAGCGTGAGGTCATCGAGAACTGCCTGCGGACCGCAGGCACGGCGCCTTCGGGCGCGAATCTTCAGCCGTGGCACTACGTGGTGGTGAGCGATCCCGACACCAAGCGGAAGATTCGCGAAGCGGCCGAGGTCGAGGAGCGCGAGTTCTACAAAGGCAAAGCGCCGCAGGAGTGGCTCGATGCCCTGGCACCGCTGGGCACCGACGAGGTCAAGACCTATCTCGAGGTCGCGCCCTGTCTGATCGCGGTGTTCGCGCAGAACTACGCGCTGCTGCCGGACGGGCGCAAGGTCAAGAACTACTACGTCACGGAGTCGCTCGGCATCTCGCTTGGTTTTCTGATCATGGCGCTCCATCACGCAGGGCTCGCGATGCTGACCCACACACCATCGCCCATGGGGTTCCTGTCCACCATCCTCGATCGTCCCGCGAACGAGCGCGCCTTCCTTCTTCTGGTAGTCGGCTATCCCGCCGATGACGTTCGCGTCCCGGACATCTCGAAGAAGCCGCTTGAGGAGATTGCCACTTTTCGCTGAGGTGAATTCATGGTTCCCGCGTCATCACCGCTCGTCGTCGGCTTCGCGCAGATTGCGCCGGTCTGGCTTGATCGCGAGGCCACCCTCAAGAAAGTTGTGGCCTGCATTCACAACGCGGCCGATCAGGGCGCTCAGGTCGTCGGGTTCGGCGAGTGTCTGGTGCCCGGTTATCCGTTCTGGATCGAGCTGACCGATGGCGCGCGCTTCAATGACAATCGCCAGAAGGAGATTCACGCCGAATACCTTCGCCAGGCGGTGACGATCGAAGAAGATCATCTTCGGACCGTTCAGGAAGCGTGCGCCGCGCGTCACATCATGGCGGTGCTTGGCATTCTGGAGAAGCCAAGGGATCGTGGCGAGAGTGTCTACGCGTGCTGCGTGGTCATTGGACCGTTGGGCGATGTTCTCTCGGCGCATCGCAAGCTGATGCCGACGTACGAAGAGCGGCTCACCTGGTCGATCGGCGATGGCCATGGCCTGCGCACTCACCGCATCGGCGAGTTCACCCTCGGCGCGCTCAACTGCTGGGAGAACTGGATGCCGCTTGCTCGCGCGGCGCTCTATGGCCAGGGCGAAGATCTTCATGTCGCGATCTGGCCCGGCTCAAAGCGGAACACCGACGACCTCACGCGCTTCATCGCGAAGGAATCGCGGTCGTATGTCCTTTCGGTCTCAGGCTTGATGAGGCCTATCGACTTTCCGCAAGGCACGCTTCACCGGGACGCGATCGTCGCGGGCTACACCGACGACGATTTCCTCACCGACGGCGGTTCGTGTCTCGCAGCACCCGATGG
>JBDSLN010000104.1:0-4928 GCA_039916365.1 Vicinamibacteria bacterium | reverse complement strand
CGAGGAGCGACATGACGAATGAACACTAGGGACGCGGCTTGAATCGTGTCAAGCCGCGAACTGGGACGCGGCTTCGCTACCTTCAAACATTTTAAGGCGCGAATGCCGCAGCGGTTGGGGTCAATGCACCTGCGACTTCAGATGTTCACGGAGAAGATCGCGGCCGAAGTCGCCGTTGAAGTCGCGCCACATCGAGTGGACGTGATTACCGTCGTTCTGGGTGTTGTCGTATTCGATGAGAAACGTTGGGCCCTGGACACGGTAGTAGTGCTTCTTGCCCTTCTCCGTCTCCCCCATCCAGGCGAACGTGATGTTGTCGAGGCCCGCTTTCTTCAAACGATCCATGCGTTCCGCGGCGACATCGGGCGCCATCAGGCCGGCGTAGACGTCGATGATCTCTATCAGCTTGTCGCGCTGCGCCCGCTTCAAGTCGGTCACCTTGATGCCGGCCGGCGACAGCGGATTCACCTTCGGCAAGATCATGGTCGCAATGTCGTCCGGTGCTGGGCCTGGGGCGTCAGCGCAGCGAGCCACTTGTTCGCGGCGCCGGACATCGCCGACGCCGATTCTTGCGACGCGACCGTCAGGCTGCCGATACCGAGAAGGAAAATTGCCGCAGCGAGAGCAAAGCGCTTCATTCGGGCATCCTATCCAATGCGTCAGCCGCCTTGACGGGCGTCGTTATACTGCCCCTCCCGCAGAACGTCCGCTCCAGATTTCGAGGTCTATTGAACGCTCAAGAGTCGTCCGCCCGCCTGGTGCCTTCCACCCGTCTTGGACCGTATGAAATCGTCGGACCGGTAGGAAAGGGGGGAATGGGCGAGGTCTATCGGGCGAAAGATTCCCGCCTTGATCGCGATGTCGCGATCAAAGTCCTTCCCTCCAACCTAGCGCGCGATGCCGATTTCCGGGCGCGCTTCGAGCGCGAGGCGAAGAGTGTCTCGGCCCTGAATCACCCGCACATCTGCACGTTGCACGACATCGGTCAGGAGACCGTCGCGGGCGAGACGATGCACTACCTCGTCCTCGAAATGATCGAAGGCGAGTCGCTGGCCGCGCGCATCGCGAAGGGTCCGATGCCGCTGGAGGACGTTCTCAAGTACGGCTCACAGGTCGCGAGCGCCCTCGACGCCGCGCATCGTCGGGGCATCGTGCATCGCGACCTCAAGCCGGGCAACGTGATGATCACGAAGTCCGGCGCAAAGCTTCTCGACTTCGGCCTCGCAAAAGTTTCCGAGCGCGGAGCCATCGAAGGCATGTCGAAAATCGAAACGGTCGTTCAGGGCGGCGACGCCGAGGCCAGGAACGAGGCGCTCACGCAGCAGGGCACCATTCTCGGCACGTTCCAGTACATGGCCCCCGAGCAGCTCGAAGGCGCCTCGGCCGATGGGCGCACCGATATCTTTGCGCTTGGCGTTTTGCTGTACGAGATGGCGACCGGCAAGAAAGCGTTCTCCGGAAAAAACAGAACGAGCCTGATCGCCGCCATCGTCTCGTCGCAACCGCCCGCTATCTCGACCGTTCAGGGGATGAGCCCGCCCGCGCTCGATCACATCGTGCGGAAGTGCCTCGAGAAGGATCCGGATGATCGCTGGCAGAGCGCGCGCGACGTCGCGGCGGAGCTTCAGTGGGTTTCGGAGGGCGGCTCGCGCGTGGGGGTTCCTGCCGCAGTCTCTTCGCGACGCCGCCACCGCGAGAGCGCCGCCTGGGCCGCGTTTGCGCTCATGAGCCTTCTGGCCATCGGCTTCGCCGTCGCATGGATGCGCCGGGCTCCCGCCCCCCTGCCCGTGGTTCGCTTCATCATTCCCAATCCGGAGAACGTCATCGGCATCGGCTCACCCGCGGTTTCACCGGACGGACGTGTCGTCGCTTTTGACGCGGCAAACGCGAGCGGAGTCACGCAGATCTGGATTCGTCAGATGGACACGCTCGAATCCAGGCCCCTTCCGGGAACGGAAGGTGGGAAGCGGCCCTTCTGGTCTCCCGACTCCCGCTGGATCGCCTTCGCGGGTGCGGGGAAGCTGCGCAAGGTGGCTCTCTCCGGCGGCCCGCCCCAGACGATCTGCGACGCCCCCACCGGCGCTGATGGAACGTGGAGTGCGCAGGGCGTGATCCTGTTCGACGGCACCGGCACGGATCCGATCTGGCGCGTGGACGCGGGCGGAGGCGTCGCCAAGGTCGAGGTGGCCCAGACCAAGGAATCTGGCGTCGTCGGCTGGCCGGCCTTCCTGCCGGATGGAAAGCACTTCCTCTACATGTCGGACCTATCAAGCGGGAACTCGTCCCTGGTGGTCGGGACGCTCGACCAGGCGGGTGCGGTCCCGATCTTCAAGACTACGTCCAAGGTGACCTACGCGCCGCCCGGATACCTTCTCTTCATCCGCGATGACACTCTCGTCGCCCAGCCCTTCGACGCGTCGGGGATGAAGACCACGGGCGAACCATTTCCGATCGGCGAAGGTCTCGGCATCGACAACGTGGGCGGGGCCTCGTTCTCCCTTTCCGAAAACGGAGTGCTGGCCTTTCGCGCCGGCGAGAAACGCGGTGAGCGGATGCTCTGGATCGATCGGAGCGGCAAGGTAACTCCCGCGCTCGACGAACTCAAGGAGTACGCCGACACCTCGATCTCTCCGGACGGTAAGCGTCTGGTCTTCGATGCCAGTGAAGGCGGAGGCAAGGGCGATCTCTGGATCCGCGACATGGCGCGCGGGGTAACCTCGCGCTTCACCTTCGACAAGGAGCGCGAATTCGTCCCGAACTGGTCGCCGGACGGTCGACGGATCGTCTACTCCCGCGAGAGCAAGCCGGGCTGGAACCTCTACACCAAGGATGCCGCGGGGACAGGGGAGCCGGAACTGCTGTTCGAGAGCGCCGAGAACAAGTTCGTCACGGACTGGACCAAAGATGGGAAGTACATCATCTTCGCGAGCCTTAGCAAGGACGCGGCCTGGGATATCTACGCCCTTCCCGTGACCGGTGACCGCAAGCCAATCCCGCTGGTCAAGACCAGGTTCTCGGAATACGGAGGTGTAGTTTCCCCCGACGGTCGGTATCTGGCGTATCGGTCGAATGAGTCCGGACAGTCTGAGGTCTACGTGCAGGAATTCCCGGAAGCCAGGAGCAAATTCCAGGTCTCGACGAGCGGCGGCGGCGAGGATCCTTTCTGGAAGGGCGATGGGCGGGAGATCTACTACCGCACGCGCGACCGGAAGATCATGGCTGTGCCGGTGATGGCGGGACCCACGTTCGCGACGGGCACGCCGCAGGTTCTGTTCGAGGCCACGTTCGCCGCCATCAACGCACGCTCGCTCTATCGGCCCACCACCGACGGACAGCGATTCCTCGTGATTTCGCCGGTGGGACGCGAAGCCTTGCCGCCCGCCACGGTGGTGATGAACTGGTCGGCGGCGCCGAGATAGCGCGCGGCCTGCTCACAATCCGCGGAAGTGCCCGATTGCTAGGTCAATGCAAATTGGCCGGGCTCGGCGCTGCGGCCCTGAGATTCGAATCGAAGAACCGTTCGACCCTGCTCCATGCGTCGCGAAGGACGTGCTCGCGCGTGAAGTAGTGGAACTCGCCGGGGTACGTCATGAACGAGACCAGATCCCCCTTGCCCTGCTTCATCACTTCGTCAATGAGGCGGACCGAGTGGAGATAGGGCACATTGAGGTCAGAGGTTCCATGGAGGACGAGGAGCGGGCGTTCCAGCTTGTCGAAATGTGACACCGGGGAAGCCTGGGCGTACACCGCGGGATTCTGATCTGGGGTCCCGATGCGGCTGGCCGTCCAGGCTCCGCGATACGGATCGCCGTAGTACATGGCATAGTCGGCGGGCCCCGCCACATCAACGCCGCAACGGAAGAGCTTCGGCTGGTCGGTCAAGGCGATGAGCGTGAAGAAGCCGCCGTAACTCAAGCCCCACACGCCGATCCGATCGCCATCCACGTAGGGAAGCGTCTTGAGGTACTGGCCGGCGAGCGCGGCGTCACGGTAGTCGTTGCCGCCTACATCCATGTGGACGCCCTGCCGCCAGGCCCTCCCGTAGCCGATGCTGCCGCGATAGTCGGGCGTGATGACGACATAGCCCTTTTGCAGCAGATACTGATGAAAGCTGTAGTAAACGGCGTAGTTTCGCTGAACGTGCCAACCGTCGTAGTTCTGATTGACGCCATCGCCGTGAATCCACACGATGGCCGGATGCTTCTTCCTGACATCCATCCCCTTCGGCACAAAGAGGTACGCGGGAACGGTCTGGCCGTCGGGACCCTTGTAACTCACCAGCTGGGGAGCCACCAGGCCGGTCCGGTCTAACCCTTCTGGGAACGAGCTGGACAGGCGCACCGGGGTAGCGCCAGGCGCGGCGTCGATCACGAATAGATCGGCCGAGTTCTGAGTATCCGTGTGCTGATAGACCAATCGCTTTCCGTCAGGCGACCAGATGGGCGCGATGTTAGTGCCGCGGCCCGAGGTGATCATGGAGACGGTGGCCCGGCTCGGATCGGCATTCAAGGTAGCGATGCCAAGGTGCCTGACCCCGGGACGCGCGGGCTCGTTGGCGTCGAACGCAATCCGGGAACTGTCCTTCGACCACTGAGGTCTCCAGGCCTCGAACGCGCCCTTGGTGATCTGAACCGCCGGTCCGCCCGCCATCGGCTTGACGTAGACGTGATCCCATCCGTCACGGTCGCTGACAAAGAGGAGGTACTTCCCGTCGGGCGACACCTGGCCCGCCGCCCCGGCGTCGCCGGTCGGACTCCAGAACTTGTCGTCGACGTCCTCATGCAGGATCGCGATTTCGCCATTGCGGGAATCCGCCTGATAGATCGTGCGCCGCTTGAAGTCGGCCGAAGTGCGATCGAAGACAAGATGGTTCGAATCGCTCCAGCGCAGACCTCCGAATCCGCCGGGCGGTCCGATCGGCACGGCCG
>JBDSLN010000103.1:0-13169 GCA_039916365.1 Vicinamibacteria bacterium | reverse complement strand
GGGACACCTCGCCTGCGCGAGACCTCCGCTCCCGCGTGGGCCGCCCGCAAGATCGACCTGATCAAGCCGGTGACGACCATCGGCCGCTCCATCGACAGCGACGTGGTTCTGGTCGAAGACGCGGTGTCATCCGAACACTGCCGGGTCGAGCGCGACCGCAGCGAGTTCCGCATCGTCGACCTCGGCTCCAAAAACAAGACCTGGGTCAACGGCGCGAAGGTCAAAACATCGCCGCTCAACCACGGCGATCAAATCCGCGTCGGCACCACGACCTTCGTGTTCGAGCTTCCCGACGACAGTGCCTGACGTCCGACCTCTTCGTTGCCTCTACTTCCGCGACGCGAAGTGTGCCGTCGCCTCGGCGGTCAGCGGAGGCAGCACTTCAAAGAGATCCCCCACGATTCCGTAGTTCGCGATCTTGAAAATCGGCGCTTCGGGATCCTTGTTGATCGCCACGATCACGCGCGACGAAGACATGCCGGCAAGATGCTGAATCGCGCCGGAGATGCCGCAGGCGACGTACAGACTGGGCGAAACCGTCTTGCCGGTCTGGCCAACCTGGAAGGAATGCCCCACCCAGCCGTCATCGACAATCGCACGCGAAGCGCCGAGCGCCGCACCCATCGCATTGCCGAGATCCTCGACCAGCTTGTAGTGCTCAGCCGCCTTCAGGCCACGGCCGCCGGACACGATGATCTGCGCCTCGGCGAGTTCCTTCTTGCCGCCTTCCTTCGCCCTGAACTCTCGAACACGCGCGCGTGTGGTGGTTTCGACTTCGGCCTGCGTCGTTTCACACGCGCGATCAGACACGGGAGCGGTGAGCGCGAACACGTTGGGACGAAGTGTGGCGATCTGCAGAGGAGTCGTCCAGCCGAAGGTTGAAACCATCTTGCCGGAGTACTGGGAACGCTTCGCCACCAGACGGCCGTCGGCCAGCTCAAACGAAGAACAGTCCGTGACGAGTCCAGCGCCGGTCAAGGCGGCCACGCGCGGGGCGAGATCTTTCCCGGTCGCGGTGTGCGGAATCAGGACTGCGTCCGGAGCCTCGGTCGCGATCGCCTTCGCCATGGCGCGCGCGAACGATTCGGACGAGTACGCGGCCAAGGCGGCGGCGCCGAAGTGGATCACTTTGTCGGCGCCATGGGACGCGAGCGTCTTCACCGCGTCGGCGCCAGCTTCGCCGATCAGCACTGCGACCACCTTGCCGGACGAAGCGTCCGCGAGGCGGCGCGCTTCCGACACGGCTTCCAGAGAAGGACGGCGCAGCGCGCCGCCGCGAACTTCCGCAAACGTCAGAATGTTGGCCATGACTAGATCACCTTCGCTTCTTCGTGGAGCAGTCGGATGAGTTCTTTCGCCTGGGTCGCGGGATCGCCCTGAATCAACTTGACCGGCGGCCGATCGGCGGGAGGCGCCATTGTCTTCCGTTCGGTTTTCGCCTTGAGCGCATCAACGGACACTCCAAGCGCCGCAGCATCGAGCATGCCCATCGTCTTCTTCTTCGCGGCCATGATGCCCTTCAGGCCGGCGTAGCGAGGCGTGTTCAGGCCCTTCTGCGTGGTCACCACGAGAGGCAGGGACGCGTCCCAAACCTCGACGCCGCCTTCGACTTCACGCTCGACCACGGCGGTCGTGCCTTCGATGTCCAGCTTGACCGCCATGGAAACGATCGGCAGATCAAGGACGCCCGCCAGAAGTCCGGCGGTCTGAGAATCGTCGTCACCCACGCCTTGATGCCCGCAGAGAATCACGTCGGCGCCGCCCTGATGCTTGATCGCCGCAGCGAGCACGGTGGCGCGCGCGGAAGCATCGAGGCTCTCAAACGACGGATCCCAGATCTGATGAGCCGCATCGGCGCCCATGGCGAGGCCGTTGCGAAGACCGGCCACCACGCGTTCCGGCCCGATCGAAATGAGGACCACTTCCCCGGTGTGCTTTTCGCGGAGTTTCAGGCCCTCCTCGATCGCGTATTCGTCATAGGGCGAGATGATCCAGGTCAGATCGGACTGGACGATTTGCTTGCCGTCGTCGGCGACCTTCAGGCGTGACGCGGTGTCGGGCACCACCTTCACGCAAACGATGATCTTCATGGGGCTTCCTCAATGAGCTAAGAAATAAGCGTGATCAACCGCGCCGCTCACGCGACGTCGCTTCAGGCGACGAAGCGCTTGAACACGAGAGCCCCGTTGGTTCCGCCGAAACCGAAGGAGTTCGACAAGGCGTATTCGATCGCCAGATTCCGGGATCCCTCACGCGCGGCATCGATGTCGCACGCGGGGTCCTGGTTCTCGATGTTGATCGTGGGCGGGACCTTCTGATCGCGGATGGCGAGGGCGGTGATAGACGCCTCGATGCCGCCGGCCGCGCCCAGCAAGTGGCCGGTCATCGACTTGGTCGAGCCAACCACCATCTTCCTGATGTGATCGCCAAAGACCGTCTTCATCGCGCGGACTTCGATCTGGTCGCCCACCGGCGTCGACGTTCCGTGCGCGTTGACGTAAGCAATCTGATCCGGGCGGATGTTCGCGTCTTTCAGAGCCTTCGCCATGACGCGCGCCGCGCCGTTGCCGTCTTCCGGGGGCGAAGTGATGTGGTGCGCGTCGGAGGTCATGGCGTAACCGGCAAGTTCGCAGTAGATCCTGGCCCCCCGCGCCTGCGCGCGTTCAAGATTCTCCAGGATCAGGATGCCGGCGCCTTCGCCGATGACGAAGCCATCGCGATCCCGGTCGAAGGGGCGCGAGGCTTTTTCCGGCGCGTCGTTGCGGGTTGAAAGGGCGCGCATCGCGTTGAAGCCGCCGACCCCGAGGGCGGTGATGGCCGCTTCGCTGCCGCCCGCGATCATCACGTCGGCGTCGCCGCGCTGAATCATCCGGTACGAGTCGCCGATCGCGTGCGCGCTCGACGTGCAGGCCGTGGCGGTCGCAGAGGAGGGGCCCCGAGCACCGGTGCGAATGGAAACCCAGCCCGCGGCCAGATTGACGATCGCCGAGGGAATGAAGAAGGGCGAAATCCGACGCGGACCGCCTTTGATCATTTCCGAGTATTCGCGCTCGATGCTCGAGAAACCGCCGATGCCGCTGCCGATGTAGACACCCACAAGCTCAGACTCTTCGCGAGTGAAGGTCAGCGACGCATCCTTGATGGCGAAGTCGCTGGCCGCGATCGCGAGCTGGATGAAACGATCCATCTTGCGTGCTTCCTTCTTGTCGGTGAAGGCCAGGGGATCGAAGCCCTTGACCTCGCACGCGAATTGGGTCGAGTGCTTCGAGCAGTCAAAAAGAGTGATCGGGCCGGCGCCGGACCGGCCCGCAAGGAGGCCATCCCACGTAGCCTCCGCCCCCATGCCGAGAGGCGAGACTACGCCGAGGCCCGTGACAACAACTCTTCTCATAACCAGGCGCCTATGCCTCGATGCAAAGGCAAAAGGGTTACTTCTTGGCGTGCTTGTTGATGTAGTCGATCGCGCTCTGGACGTTGCCGATCTTCTCGGCGTCTTCGTCCGGGATCTCGATCTTGAACTCTTCTTCGAGCGCCATGACGAGTTCCACGATGTCGAGGCTGTCGGCGCCGAGGTCATCGACGAACTTAGCTTCGGACTTCACCGCATCTTCCTCAACCGAAAGCTGCTCGACGATGATCTTTTTGACGCGGGCTTCAAGCGATTCCATTTTTTTCCTCTTGTTGTTCGACTAGATCCAGCGGGATTGGGGTCAACGACCCCAATCCATTTGGTTTTGGTGAAGACGGCACAGGAACGGTGCCATCTGATTCTACATATGGAAGCCGCCATCAACGGAGATGGTCTGGCCGGTCACATACGCCGATGCGTCAGATGAAAGGTACACCACCAGGGCGGCAATATCCGAGGGCGAACCCGTTCGCCCAAGGGGAATACTGCCGAGAAGAGCGGTTTTGGCCGCTTCGGGCATGGCGTTCGTCATATCCGTCTCAATAAATCCAGGCGTGATGACGTTGACCCGGATTCCGCGCGAGGCGACCTCGCGGGCCACCGACTTGCTGAATCCGATGAGCCCGGCTTTGGCCGCGGCGTAGTTCGCTTGACCTGCATTGCCGGTGAGACCGACGACCGATCCGATGTTGATGATCGATCCGGCGCGCTGCTTCAGCATCGGCTTCAGAACCGCCTGGGTAGAGATGAAGGCGCTGGTGAGGTTCGTGGCGATGACGTCGTCCCACTCGGCCGCCTTCATGCGAAGCAGCAGATTGTCCCTGGTGATGCCGGCGTTGTTGACGAGGGCGTCAATGCGGCCGTGCGCGGTGACGGTGGTGGAGATCAGCGATTCGATGGATTCACGCGACGAGACGTCGGTGACGTGCGTGTGAGCCTTGCCGCCCGCCGCCGTGATTTCCGCGACCACTGCTTCGAGTTTGGCCAGGTCGCGGGAGGCACAGATGACCGTGGCGCCCGCCTCGGCCAAGGCCAAAGCGATCCCTCGCCCGATGCCGCGCGACGCGCCGGTGACGATGGCGACTTTTCCGTCCGATCTCAGATTCAAAGGACTCTCTTTCCTGTTCCCGGTTAGACGCTTTTCAACGCCTCGAGGGTCTTCGCGAGCGAAGGCTGGTCTTCCACATTGAGGAGGCGCACGCCCTTGGCGGTCTTCTTCACCAGCCCCGACACCACCGTGCCCGATCCCAGTTCGATGAAGGTATCGAATCCGTCACGAACCATGGATTCAATTGTCTTCTGCCACTGGACCGGCAGTGAAACCTGACGAACGAGGCCGTCACGAAGCGTACCGGCGCTGTGCTGTGGCTCGCCATCGACGTTGCGGTAAACGGAAATCGAGGCGTTGGCGAAGGCCAGCTTCTGCAGATCCGCTTCGATGCGAATTTCGGCTGGCTTCATCATGGCGCAATGGAACGGCGCGGATACGGTGAGCTTGATGGCGCGCCTGGCGCCTTTCGCGGTGCATGCGGCGATGGCGCGATCGACCGCAGAAGAGGCGCCGGCGATGACGATCTGACCGGGGCAATTGAGATTGGCGGCGGACACGACTTCGCCTTGGGCCGATTCACGACAGGCCTCGTCCACCTTCTCGGCATCAAGCATGAGGATCGCCGCCATCGCACCTTGACCGACCGGCACCGCTTCCTGCATGTAGCGGCCTCGAAGTCGAACGGTTCGCACGGCATCGTCGAAGGAAAGCGCCGAAGCGGCGACCAGAGCTGAATACTCGCCAAGGCTGTGGCCAGCGACGCCTTCAGCCCTGATTCCGCGCGATTCCAGGACACGCAGCGCGGCGACGCTCGTCGTCAGCAAGGCAGGCTGTGCGTTCTCCGTGAGCTTGAGATCGTCCTCGGGGCCGTGGAAACAAAGGCGGGAAAGCGATGAACCCAATGCCGCATCCGCCGCGTCAAAAATCGCGCGCGATTCGGGAAAGGCATCGAAGAGCGAGCGGCCCATGCCAACGACCTGGGATCCTTGTCCAGGAAAAACGAAGGCAATCTTCACGAGGTGGCGCCGGCTGCTGACGCCGCTGCGTCCTCGATACGCGCGAGTCGCATGACCTCGGAGGTGATCTTGGCGTTGATTCCGCTTTTGCTGAATTCGCCTGCCGTACGAATCCCTTCGGAGATGGCCATTTCGTCTGACTTGCCGTGCCCGATCACGCAGCATCCCGCGACGCCCAGCAGTGGAGCGCCACCCACTTCACGCGGGTCGATGCGCTTGCGGAGGGCGTTGAAGGCTCCCTTCGCAAGCAGCGCTCCTGCCATGGCGATCGGGCGCTTCTTGATTTCTTCCTTGAGCATGAACACGATCGAGCTGGCCAGAGTCTCGCTGGATTTCAGGATCACGTTGCCGGTGAAACCGTCCATCACCACCACGTCGGCTTCCCCGTTGAAGATCTCATGACCTTCAACGTTCCCGATGAAGTTGAGGTGGGACTCTTTGAGGGCGGCGTGAACTTCGCGGGTCAGGTCTGTTCCCTTTGACTCTTCTTCGCCCATCGACATCAGGCCGATGCGAGGGTTCTTGATCTTCAGCACCTCCTCGGCGTACAGGCTGCCCATGACGGCGAACTCTTCGAGGTGACGAGGCTTGCAGGTCGCGTTGGCCCCGACGTCCAGCAACACCGTCTTGCCTTTGATGTTCGGGACAACCGCGGTCAGCGCCGGCCGATCGATCTCTGGAAGGGTGCCGAAGGTCATCTTGGCGATGGTCCAGCAGGCGGCAGTGTTGCCGGCGGAGAAGAAGGCGTCGGCCTCGCCTTTCTCAACCAGTTCAATCGCGAGCAGAATGGAGGACCGTTTCTTAAGGGTGGTTCGACCGACCTTCTCGGCCATGCCGACTTCGTCCTGTGCATCGACGATGCGAACGTCCAGTCCCTGGATGGAGGCCTTGGCGAGCTGCGCCTTGACCTCTGCTTCGCGACCCACCAGGATCAGCGACAACCCGTAATGTCGCGCGGCGGCCACGGATCCAGCGACAGCTACGCTGACGCCGAAATCGCCGCCCATGGCGTCCACGGCTACGCGGACACCTTTCAAAGATCCGGTCATGATGTGAACATTACAGCCAGAAAACCGGCCGCAATTGAGGTCTTACGACGCCCTACGCGGCGGCGTTCTTTCCGGCAATGACCTGCTTGCCCTTGTAGTACCCACAGCTAGCGCAGGCGCGGTGCGGCATGGTCGCGGCCTGGCAGTGGGTGCACTTGCTGAGGCTGGGGGTTTCGAGGAAGTCGTGGGCGCGGCGCATGTTGCGGCGGCTCTTGGAGTGGCGGCGTTTTGGATTAGGCATTGTCTTTGGACTTGGATTCTACCGTGCGTTCTTTTCTGATGCACGTCCAACACTTTGAAGGAGGGCCAGCGAGGAAAATGGGGAGCTGCTGGGTGCCGGGATCGGGCAGCCGCATTGAGTGAGATTTCGATCGGCGCCACAGCTCGGGCAGACGCCTTTGCAGTCCTCCCGGCACAGCCGTTTCATGGGCTGAGCAAGAAGAACCTGTTCACGAACCGTGGCGCCCAGATTGAGCATATCGCCATGGTAGAAGGCCACGACAAGGTCGCGGTCCTGGAGTTCAGCGCCTTCTTCGTCGTCGTTCTCAGACATGAGTTCGGACTCGGGAAGAAAGAAAAGATCCAGTTCCTGATCGATGGCCAACGGAGTCTCGGCCAGGCAGCGGGAACAGGGGCCGGAGGTGTTGACGTTCAGATGTCCACGGACGTGCAGGCTGCCCGCATCCGCTTTCTCTACATGGGCTTTGAAGCGGCCGTCGCCGGCCACGTTCAACTCTTCGGGGTCGATGGCGAGAACTTCCCCGCTTACGACCTCATCGACGTCCAGTCCCTCAAGCGGGATTTTTGAGATGGAAACTTGCAACATGGTGAGCAGGGATTTTACCCGACCCGCTCACTTAGCCCGCAGATCGGGCGCGGGGTCTTGCGAGAGCAGGGTCCGAAGCGGGAGCGACGGGGTCTGGATGGCCTGGAGAAACAGGCGGGTGGTTTCTGAGTACGACTTTGTGCCCGACTGAACACCCTGGGCTTTGAGATACGTGTCGTTCACCTTCTCGCTGACGTCACTGGCCACGCCGTTGAACCTGTCCCAGAACGCGCCTTCTTCCTTCAGCTGGTCGACAACGCCCGCCGGAAGCAATTTCCAGATCTCGCGACGCGCGTCCTTGTCGACGCGCGCAACTTCCAGGTCCAGGGCAAGAAACAGGCCGACGCTTCCCGCGTAAATCGTGCGCGGGTCTGACGAGGACAGGCACGCGATGATGCCGATCACCGTCGCTTCGTTCTCCCTCGCGAAGCCTCGTTGATGCGCCCGCTCGTGACTGGCGACGCGGGTCCAGGTTGACCTTGGCATCTCGCCGTCGATTTGCGGCTCGCCCAGCCACGGGGAGAAATAGCCCGAGACCTGCAGGCGACTCAGGAAGTATGAGATGCGCGAACGTTTCGCGGGACCGAAGTGAACCCCGGTCACGGGCGCCGCTTCGAGTGCCGCAGGCAGTCGCAAAAAGCCTGACTCCAGGGAAGCGTTGACTCGTGCGAGTGCCGTGGCGTCATCGACTTCAAGCTGAGTGGCCGTCTCGTAGGAACGTGCGACAAGCTGAGCCGATCGTCGGGCGATGGCCACCAGCTCCGCAGTTTCATCTTCCGGAGATGAGGCCATTGTGAGCGCTGCCAGCCGCCTTTCCAGCGGCTGGTATTTGTAGGCGAAACCCCATGAGGCATAGAAGCCGGCGACTGCCAGTCCCGTGATGAGAACGAGGGGCGCCACCGCGCGTGAACCGAATCTGAAAAGCCCGACCGCGCCGACCGCGATCAGCACCATCAGAATCGGTTCCCCAAGGGTCGTTGCGGACTGGCGGTTGATCGCCTGGAGAACCAGGGCCAAACGCGGAAAGAGCCAGACACGATGCCACTCCACGATCGTCGGAATTTCGGTCAGGACTCGCCCCGATACGCCGAGCAGGACGCCGGCCAGCATCACCGGACGCCGGGCACGGACTTCGGTCGGGCTCAGAGGCGAATGACGGGCCACAGCTCAATCTCAGCGTGACGGGCCACGCTGAAGGCCGGGCTTTTCCGAAAGCCGCGCAGCGCGTATCGAAGGCCCCGCATCAGCGTGTTCATGATGTCTCCCATTGCGATCGAAGGTGCTCAGCACGGCTTCACGCGGAAGGCTCGTCGAACTCCGTATCCTCTGGCACGTCGGTAGGGCTCTCGAACTCCAGTCGGTAGCCGTCGGGGTCCTGGATGGACGTCGTCCACATGTGATTGCCGACAAATGGGCGACTTGGCGTCAGGCCTTGATCCTTCAGTTCGCGATAGAAGTCGAGCGCGTCTTCGCACACGAAGCAAATGGTGACGCCTTCACCGAGTTTGCCCTCGAGCTTGCGCGCGTTTGGTCCGTCGGTGCGGAACTGCTGAAGCATCACGGCCGCTGCCCCGAGCTGCAGCCAGCACCACCGCAGTTCACCGTCGACCGTCCAGTCCTTGGTCATGGCGCAACCCAGTCCCATCACGTAGAAGTCGAGCGACCGCGCCATGTCGGTCACGGCGAAGAACGGAACAGCCTGTTTGACGTTGTGGAACGGCGGGGCCTCGGACATCGGCTAATCCTACGCGGCGAGGCCGGCCATCAATCTGAGCAAGCCGTCCTGGGTTGCACCGTCCCGCGACACCTCGCCCGCTGTCCGTCCGTTTCTGATGACGAGAATGCGCGTGGACAATCGGAGGAGTTCAGGCAGCTCACTGGAGATCAGCAGAAAGAGTTCATTTGAGCTTAGCCCGAGCGTTCCCGTCCGCTGCTACCCTCTATTCTTTAGGCCGACATGTTGCGTTGGGGACTTCAATATTGGCCGTGAACCATCTATCAGCCGTCGGCCCCGGCCTCTTTCTGGTCCTGGTCTTCTGGGCTCTGTGGTACGCGTTTGACCCGGCACTTCGCTCAGAGAGTGTGTCGTGGACCCGTCTCGTCGTCTGGTTCCTCTCGCCGCTTGCTCTGTACATTTTCCTCACTCAGCACAAGGAACCGCCTTCGACCGCAGTCTCTCCACTCGGCCAGGAAGGACGGATCACGCAACTTGAACCGCTTCAAGTCGAGGTCTTCGGTTCGTTCTGGCACGCGCGATGCCCCACCGCCACCGGTCTCAGGCTTGGCGACCGAGTACGGGTCAGCAAACGAGATGGCCTGACCCTCCTCGTCGAACGCCTCCCCTGAGCCGCGACGGTTTGAGGGTATGTTTTGACCCTATGCGACTCACCCCTCGTCTGCTCACAGGCGCTGCCTTGCTCTCACTCCCTCTGGCCGCTCACGCTCAGCAGGACGCGGCCGATAAAAGGCCCACGTGGTTCATCTTCCTCGAGACCGGCAAACCTGTTCCGGCCGATACCGAACTGGTCGCGAAGATGCAGCAGGGTCATGTCGGCAACTTCGGAAGGCTTTTCGCGGAGAAGAAGCTTTTCGGAGCCGGGCCGCTTCATGATCCGGCCGGGACCAAACGCGGCATCGTGGTGGCGCGCGCCGATACGAAGGAGCAGTTGCTGACGTACTTCGAACCTGATCAGTATGTCCGCCAGGGCTACATGACGGTCAACGCAGAACGCGCCACGGTGCACAAGGCGCTCGCGACCGTGGGCATCGATGCGACCGGCATCGAGGAAGTCCGGATCGTTCAGATCACGCGGCCGACTCCACCGTTGAGTGCAGCCGAGCAGACGGCTGATCATGCGTTTCTCCAAAAGCTGATGGATGTCGGAACGTTCGGCGCGTGGTACTCACTCGAGCTTGGATCCGTTGGCGACGTTCTCTTCGCGCACACCACCGACGACAAGACGCTGCAGTCCGCCCTCGCCCTTCTTCCCTCGGCCCGCTCGCAGCGATCCTCCACTTTGATCTGGCCGCAGTTCATCGGTAAGGGTGTTGTGAAGTAAACGATTCGTCCTGCTTGACCGCCAGGCCGCGCTGGCCGTAGCTTCCGAGGCATGAAGGCCTCTTTCCTCGTCTCCACCGCGCTGGCCGTCCTCGCCGCGTCATCGCTGGCTCAAGCACAAACCGGCGTGCCCCGACCGCGGCAGCAACAGACGCAGACGCCACCGCCAGCTTCGCCGGCGGCGAGTATGGAAGGGTCCGAGCGGCCGGCCGGGCCGATGGTCGCAGCCGATGACAAGATCGTCGCCACCTCTCACGTGACCAGGATCGGCGGCGTTGAAGTCCGCTACACCGCCACCACCGGTACGCTGGTGCTTCGCCATACCAATGGCAAGGCACGCGGCCACATGTTCTTCGTCGCCTATTCCCGAGAGGGGCAGGACGTCGGGGCCCGTCCAATCACCTTCTCCTACAACGGCGGTCCCGGAGCTCCGGCGATCTGGCTGCACATGGGCCTGATGGGACCCAAGCGGGTGAGCATGGGTGCTGAAGGTTTTCAGCCCGCTCCCCCGTATCAGTTGATCCCAAATGATGACTCACCGCTCGACGTCACCGACATCGTGATGATCGACCCCGTCCAGACGGGCTTCTCCCGCGCCGCCGAAGGCGAAGACTCAAAGCAGTTCACGGGCGTCACCGGGGACATCGAATCCGTCGCCGACTTCATCCGCGTCTATCTGACGAAGTTCAAGCGCTGGCCCTCTCCGAAGTTTCTCCTCGGCGAAAGCTACGGCACCATGCGCTCCGCCGGAATCGCCGAAGTGCTCCAGTCGCGCATGGGCGTGGAGCTGAACGGCATCGTTCTTGTTTCTTCCATCCTCGACTATCTCTCGAAGGGTTACGCCGCCGGTCACGACCTTCCCTACGCGAACTTCCTTCCGTCGTTCACCGCCATCGCGTGGTACCACAAGAAGCTGCCGGCCGACCTTCAAGCTATGTCCATCGCGAAGGCGGTCGACGAATCGCGCAACTTCGCGTTCGGTGAATATCTGGTTCAGATGGCGAAGGGCAATCGCCTTACCCCCGCCGAGCGGCAGGCCTTGGCCCAGAAGGTCTCCCGCTACTCAGGCCTTTCAACTCAGTTCATCATGGAGGCCAACCTGCGCGTCACCGATCCCCGCTTCCGCAAGGAACTGCTTCGTGATCGCGGCGTGACCCTTGGCCGGATCGACGCGCGCTTCACCGGCCTCGATGCGGATGACGCGGGCGAGTTCCAGGAATACGACCCGTCGAACGACTCCTTCGTCGGCCCCTACACCGCGCTGTTTTCCAACTACGTGCGCGATGAGTTGAAGTGGGAGACGGACCTTCAGTACTACACCTCCGGCCGCGTCCAGCCGTGGGACTACGCGCCCTACAACAATCGCTACCTCAACCTCGTGAACGAACTCCGCACCGCGATGGCACACAACCCGTACCTCAAAGTGATGGTCGCAAACGGCTACTACGACATGGCGACTCCCTTTGCCGCGACCGAGCACACCTTCGCGCATCTGGGCTACGAGGAAACCTACAAGGAGCGGGTCAGCCTGAAGTACTACGAAGCCGGCCACATGATGTACATCCATCCCGAAGTTCTGCACCAGCTCAAGAAGGACATCGCCGACTTCATCAACGGCGCGAAGACCAAGGCAGCCGACAAGCGTTACTAGGAGCAGAAGTCATCAGACTCCTGTCCACAGGTTGCGACTCTGATCACACCTAGGGTTTTCAGACGATGAGGATTTGCTAGCATCGACCCCCATGAGCGAAAACCAGACCCAACTCGGCGTCGCGCCCAACGTCGGCGGCCTCCTTTGCAATTTGCCCTGCTGCATCGGGTTCATCTTCTCAATCGTCGCAGCCGTCGTGGAGAAGCAAAACAAGTTTGTCCGATTCCATGCGTTCCAGAGCCTCTTGCTCCACGGAGCCTGGTTCGCCTGCGCGATCGCGATTCAGGTTGTCTCGATCGTCCTCGCCATGATGGTCGGCAGTGGCATCGCCGGCCTCGTCAGTCTGCTCGGTATGGTCCTCGGCCTGGGCTTTCTAGCCGCGCAGATTCTCCTCATGATTAAGGCCAACGGAAACGAAGAGTTCCGCCTGCCCGTGATCGGCGACATGGCCGCCAAATGGGCCTAAACAGTTGATCTCCTCGCCTTCCCGTCGCAGTTTCCTCAAGGGATCGTCGCTTTTCGCGGCGGCTCTGATGCTGGCTGCCTCGGCGAGGGCGCAGGATCTGCCTAAAAATCCGCCCAAGCAGGACCCTCCGAAGGAGGCGCCTCCCAAGGAGGAAGAACGTCGCCGTGGCCCCAAGACCGACGAAGAGATCTTCGCGGAACAGGAAAAAGCCAACCAGAAGGAACTTTTGGACGACGAGGGCCGTGAATACCGGATATGCCCCCAGTGCGGTTATCGAATGTACAAACAGGGGCGCGTCTGGACCTGTTCGAACTGCGGGTACAACTACGTAGAGTAGGCCCGTCCCGAACCCTCCGGCGGTTCGTTTGAGGCGTTCCACCGCGTTCTACATCGATGCCTTCGGCATCGCGGTCCAGTCGATCTTCGCGCACAAGCTGCGCGCCTTCCTCACCCTGATCGGCATCATCATCGGCGTTTCGTCGGTGGTGGTCGTCGGCGCCTCGATCAGCGGTCTCAACGGCTACGTCATTGAGCAGGTTTCGAAGCTCCTCGGCTCCAACCATTTCATGATCGCGCGGACCGCCACGAACGGCCAGGTCACCGAAGAGCAGTGGAAGCTAATGGACCGGCGCAACAAGCGGCT
>JBDSLN010000102.1:0-10145 GCA_039916365.1 Vicinamibacteria bacterium | reverse complement strand
GGAAGTAGGAGAGTGCGCGGCGGAAACGCCGGGCGCAGGCGGAGCAGCACGTCGCATGCTCGTCCAGCCAGGGAAGGTTGATGTGAATCAACGCTTCCAGTTCCGATGAAGGACGGACGGTCGCGCGCGCGGCCAGGCAGATGGAACACAGCTCGCTCATGCGCGGCCCGAGTTTAAGGGCGCACGGTTCACGGGACTTCTTTTCGGGATTTCTTCCAAAGAAAACATGAGACGTCTTCCGAAAGCGCGTCTAGGAGCCCCGCGTGCCGGACATCGGGGGCTCCTGTCCACCGGGCGGGACTCCGTGAAGCGGGCGTGAAGGGCTAGCATGTTTGTCATGCGACTCGAAGGCCGGGCTGAAAGCAGCAACGTCGAAGATCGTCGTGGACAGCGCATGTGCGGCGGTCCCGCCGGTATTGGGTGCGGAGGCGTCATCCTCGCTCTCGTGCTCTCCTATTTTACGGGAGTAGACCCAAGCACCTTCCTCCAGTTGATTGGGGTTATTCAGCAATCAGCTCCTCAAGAGCAGGCTCCGGCAGACATCGCACCTCCCCAAGACCAGCTCGGTAAGTTCGCCCGCCTCGTGCTCAAGGACATAGAAGACACATGGACAGGCATCTACGCGGAGAAAGGTCAGTCCTACGAACAGCCGCCCCTTGTGCTCTTCACCCGGGCGGTGCGCTCGGGTTGCGGAACGGCGTCCGCAGACATGGGGCCTTTCTACTGCCCAGCCGATCATCGTGTGTATCTCGATCCCGTGTTCTTCGATCAGCTCTCGAAGCGGTTCGGTTCTCCCGGCGACTTCGCGCAGGCGTATGTCATCGCTCATGAAGTGGGACATCACATCCAGAACCTGATGGGCATCTCCGACAAGGTCACGGCCGCCCAGCAACGAGGCGGCGAAGGCCAGGCGAACGCATTGTCGGTCCGGCTCGAACTTCAAGCGGATTGCTTCGCCGGCGTCTGGGGACATCACGCGAACAGGGACCGGAGGATCATCGAGCCGGGCGACTTCGAGGAAGGCATGAAGGCGGCCGCCTCCATCGGTGACGATCACATCCAGCAGATTTCGGAAGGCTCCATCCACCCTGAGTCATGGACCCACGGATCGGGAGAGCAGAGACAGTTCTGGCTGCGGCGTGGTCTTGAGACCGGTGACCCCAGCCGCTGCGACACCTTCAAGGAATCGCGCCCGTAGGACGCTCGTCGGTCAGCTCGCGGCGCGGGCCGAAGTCTGACCGACCGGACGAAGGAAACCATTCAGGAGGGCTTCGACTTTCTCCGCGTCGATGGGTTTCGTCAGGTGCATGTCGAAACCGGCGTCTTTGGAACGCTTCTTGTCATCATCGCTTCCCCAGCCGGTCAAGGCGATCAAGGTAACGGCCTCGCCCTTTCGAGACGTCTCAAGCGCGCGGATGCGCTGCGCCACCTCGTAACCGTTGAGACCGGGAAGGCCGATATCCAGGAAGACGACCTGAGCGGGGAACGACTCCAGCCTGGCCAGGGCCTCCGGGCCGTTGTGCGCGATCTCGGTTGAATGTCCGTGCATGGCAACCAGCATGGCGAGCATGTTTGCGCCATCGATGTTGTCGTCAACCACCAGGACGCGCAGCTTGCCACCTGTTCGCCGGGGCTCGCTCCCATCTGGCACGGAAGCGCCGTCACTCGCGAAGGGCGCCAATGGCATGGTCACCGTGAACACGCTGCCTTCGCCCATGCCGGAACTTTCCGCCTTCACCTGCCCGCCGTGCATTTCAATAAGGCGACGCACAAGCGTCAGCCCGATGCCGAGGCCACCCTGAGCGCGATCGAGATTTCGCCCGACTTGAGAAAACATCTCGAAGACCTCAGGAACCATCTCCCGCGGAATGCCGACGCCGTTGTCTTTGACCCGAATCTCGACTTCTCCGACCCCAAGCTTTGCCAGAAGTTCGATGCGTCCGCCGTCAGGCGTGTATTTGGCGGCGTTGTTGAGAAGGTTGCTGAACACCTGCGCCATACGGATGGCGTCCGCCTGGACGGGAACAGGTTCCTTCGGCAGGTGTACCACCAACTCGTGCCGGCCGGCTTCGATCAAGGGCACGCTGGTTTCGATAGCCAGACCAATGATTGACTTCAAGTCCAACGGCTCGCGCTTCAGCTCGATCTTGCCGCGACTCACACGGGACACATCAAGAAGGTCGTCGATCAAACGGATCAACTGAGTGAGCTGGCGGTCCATCATTTCGCGCGCGCGGTCCGCGATCTCGCCTTGGGGGGAGAGCTTCAAGACCTGGAGACCGGTGCGGATGGGAGCGAGCGGATTGCGAAGTTCGTGGGCCAGCATGGCGAGGAACTCATCCTTCGACTGGTTCTCTCGCTGGACCTTGGTCAGCGTGCTGAGGTCCGTCACGATGAGAGTGCGGTGCTCGGCATCGTCCACCGTCACCTGACTGACGGAAACGTGCGCGTCAAGCGGAGCCCCGCTCTTCGTAAGAAGGCGCGTGCGCAGCGCACCAGCACCCGCCAGCAGCAATTCGCTCAGAGTGGCCTGGTCGGTTCCTTCGATAAATCCGTCGATCGACGAGCCAATCACCTGTTCGAGCGGCCAGCCGATCAGCTCCGCGAAGCTGCGATTCGAGTAAACGACGTCGCCCTTCATGTTCAGGGTGACGGCACCTTCCTGCATCTGCTCGACGAGGGCTCGATAGGGAGCATCCGCGCTCTTGAGCGTGAAGACCTTTTCCGCATCGCCATCCGAGATCAGAAGAGCATCCACCTCGCCTTTCTGGATGGCGCGCAGCGTCTCCTCCGCCTCGCGCAGTCGCGCGCGCAACTCGTCTATGCCGAGCTCGTCGATCTCGCGGATTGCGTCCTCGCTCATCTCAGGCTCTCTTGATGTCGAGCCCCCGAAGGACACGCTCCGTGTTCGAAAGGTCGCCGATCACGCGACGCAGCGGCAGCGGAAGCTTCCGAATCAGCGTGGGCGTCGCGATGATCTGCTCACCCTTCGCAAGCGTGGGCTGCTGATAGATGTCGATCACTTGGAGGTCATATCGGCCTTCGAGGTGTTCTTCGCAGATCCTACGGACATTTTCCACGGCTTGAATCGAACGGGGCGTCATTCCGGTCACGAACAGGCGCAACACGAAGTGCTCCGCTGGGGGCGGTAGTCGGGCGCCATGTTCCAAGCTCGCAGTGGTGGAGATTTGTTTGGAGGTGCGGTTCACGCTCGTCACTTTGGACGCGGACTCAGGTCGAGGCCGACGAGGAGGCGCTCGATATTGGACAAATCGCCGATGATCTTCGCCCGAACCCGGTCCGCCGCTCACCAGGGTCGGACGTCCAACCGGAAGACCGCTGCCCGTGATCTTGTCCGAGCCCGGCGATGCCGGTGGGCGCTTTGCCCAGAGCCTGTGGTGAACTCATGGTTTGAACCCTTGCTAGCAGCAAGAATCCTGCCGCAGATTCGTATCCCACCTGATCGGGCACGTTCTCTTCTAAGTAGCTAATAAATAGCAGCTTTGCCCCCGGAGCGAAGAGGTCAGTCGGCTAGGGCGGTCCAAGCCTCTTCTGCAGAAAAGGTATAGCGCTTTCCGCAAAAATCGCAGTCGACGCCGATCGTCCTTCGATCGGCCAAGAGGCCACGCACCTCGTCCGTTCCCAGAACCTTGAGCACGCCTCCCACCCGATCCTTCGAGCACCGGCAAACGAAGTGGACGGGCCGGCCAGGCAGGACGCGGACTTCTTCCTGATGGAAGAGCAGGTGCAGGGCATCTTCGACAGAAAGCTCCAGAAGCTCCGCGGGCGTAAGTGTCGAGGTCAGGGTCTGGATGCGGTTCCACAGATCCGGGTCCGCGTCCGCATTCTCCTTGCCGCCGATCTGCGGGATCTTTTGCACAAGCAGACCGGCGCAGGTCCCTTCATCGGCGGCGAGCACGAAGTGCGATTCGATCTGCTCCGACTGCCGCATGTAGGCGTTGAGGATCGAGGCGACCGAGTCCGACTCGATGGGCACGAGGCTTTGGTACGAATCGAAGTCGCCGCCGGGTTCGATGGTGACCGCAAAGGACGCGCCCCCTGTCAGGTCGGTCAGCGACATCCCTGCCTTGATCTCGGTTTGCGGATCAAGGCGCGCCATCGCCCGCACGGAAAGATCGGCTCGGCACTCGGCGATCAGGAGCGAAACGGGCGCTCCACCCTGGATCTGCAGGGTCAGGCGACCATCGGCCTGAATCAACTTCAAAGCGGATGTGAAGAGCGTCGAGGCGGCCAGGCACTCGCCGAGAAGCGATCGCACGGCGGTGGGATAGGCGCGCCGGGCGAGAAGCGATTGCCACGCGCCGGTGAGCTTGACGTGTTCACCCCGCACCGAGCCGCGTCCGATGGTGAATCTGCGTGTCTCGTCGCTCATGGGGAAGATCTCTCTGGGGTCAGCAAAAAAGGAACGATGAGAATATCCGCTCCCAGAGGAGATCGCCGACTCTGTTATGGTCCCGTCGTTGTGAACCGAAACGTCATCATTGCGCACCGTTATTACTACCCGGGAGGGACCCGGGTGGCCTAGAGCTTCGTTCTGCTCCGGTCCGCACCCACGGGCCCGCTCTTCAAGAGAGCGGGCCTTTTTGTTTGTCTTCATTTCTGAGATCCCATGAACACCACACTAATTGAACCCCACATCGTCACACTGCCGGCCGGGCATCCGGGCGAAGGCGACCCGACGTACATCGCGCGCCGCTCCGCGTTGTCCAGCCTGGTCGCCTCGGTCGATCAGCTCGGCAACTCCCTGCCCGCGGTTCAGTACACTGCGGAAGAAACCAGGGTCTGGGGCGCGGTGATGGATCGTCTCTCCGGTCTCCATGAAACCCTGGCGGCCTCGACCTATCTCGAAGGATTCCGGCGCCTGGGTATGTCGGCAGCCCGGCCACCCGCCCCCGGCGCGCTGGCGCGCGAGCTGAATGAGCAGACCGGTTTCGGGTTGGTGCTTACCGACGGTCTGCTGGATGCGCGCGTGTTCCTCACTCAGCTTGGCAATCGGCGTCAGCCGTGCACCGTGTACCTCCGCCATGGATCCCGGCCCGACTACACGCCGGAACCAGATCTCGTTCACGAAGCGGTGGGTCACGCGCCCATGCTGACCGACGTCAACGCGGCGCGGCTGAATGAAGTCATCGGCCAGGCGGCGGCTCACGCGTCGCCTCGTCAACTTCAGGCCCTTCTCCGCATCTACTGGTTCACCCTGGAGTTCGGTCTGGTCGAGGAACGGAGCGGGCTGCGTGCTTACGGGGCTGGACTGTTGTCTTCATTCGGTGAACTGCCGCACGGGTTCTCTGACGCCGTAGAGCGGCGACCGTTTCATCTCGGGGAGATCATCGAGCAGGACTACTTCCACGACCGCATGCAGGACGTTCTTTTCGTCGCGCCCAGCCTGAGCGCGATCCTGGTCGAGATCGAAACCTGGCTTTCCGGTGAAGAGTTCAGAAGCCTGGCGTCCAGCTAGTGGAAGTCGCGGCTGCGCGGCGAGATCGGCTTTGAACCGAGATCCGGGATCCACAGTTCATCGGCCACGAGATGAACGACCTTCGTGACGAGCCCTTTCCGGTGCCTGTCTTCGGTGACTTCGCACTGGATCTTGCCGGTGACGCCGAGAAGAACCGCGGTCTTCGCAATGACCAGAAACTCTTCGAAGACCTTCGTCCACAACACGACGTTCACAAAACCGGTTTCGTCTTCGAGAGTCATGAAGGTGACGCCGGCCGCGGTGCCCGGGCGCTGGCGGCAGATGACGACGCCGGCGTAGCGCACGCGTTCGCCGTGTCTCATCCGGAAGACCTGGCTTGCATCCGGAAGGCCCTGCGCCTGAAGCGTGTCGCGCAACGTTCCGAGCGGATGATCGTGAGTGCTGTGGTCCGAAGCGCGGTAGTCCCAGGTCACCATTTCAAAGGGATTGAGCGGCTGGAACGTCGGCATCTCTTCCTCGGTGGTGAGAGGCAACGGCGTTCTCGCTTCTTCGAGAAGACGCGGCGCGTCCCAGAGCGCCGTGCGCCGATCGATCTTCAGCTCCTTGAAAGCGCCCGCGGTGGCGAGCGCGCGCAGCGACTTCTCGTCCACACCTGCGCGCCTTGTGAAGTCTTCGTAGGAAAGAAACGGGCCAATCGCACGCGCCGCGAGCACGCGATCCGCGATGGTTCGACTCAGGCCTTTGATGAAACGCAGACCCATCCGCACCGCGAACACCTCGCCTTCTTTCTCGATGGCGCAGTCCCAGCCGCTCGCGCACACGTCGATCGGCCGCATCACCACCTTGTGACGCTTCGCGTCATCCACGATGGTGGCCGCCGAATAGAAGCCCATGGGCAGCGCGTTCAGCAGGGCGCAGGTGAACTCGGGCGCGTAGTGATACTTGAGATAGGACGCCGCGTAACTGATCAGAGCGAAGCTCGCGGCGTGGCTTTCGGGGAAGCCGT
The DNA here is from genome assembly GCA_039916365.1 of Vicinamibacteria bacterium. GTDB lineage: Bacteria > Acidobacteriota > Vicinamibacteria > Fen-336 > JAGNNV01 > JAGNNV01. The sequence continues at coordinate 3,699 of JBDSLN010000102.1, read as the reverse complement.
ATTCACCGAAACCGCGGATCTGCTGGAACACGCGTTCGGCGAAGTCGGGTGCTATGCCTTTCTTTTGCATGTTCTCAATGAGCTTCTCTTTGTGTTTGTCGATGCGACCGGTGCGTCGCCACGCCGCCATGTCGCGCCGCAGCTGATCGGCTTCGCCGGGCGTGTAGTCGGCGGCCACCACCGCGATGCGCATCACCTGTTCCTGGAAAAGCGGAACGCCGAGCGTTTTCGCCAGCACGGGCTTGAGACAGTCGTGCGGATAGACGACTTCCTCAATTCCCTGACGGCGTCTCAGGTACGGATGCACCATGCCGCCGGTGATCGGCCCCGGCCGAACGATGCTGACTTCGATCACGAGGTCGTAATAGGTCCGCGGCAGAAGGCGCGGCAGCATGGCCATCTGCGCGCGGCTCTCGATCTGGAAGACGCCGACGGTGTCGCCTTTGCAGATCATGTCGTACGTTTCCGGATCGTCTTCGGGGATCGCCGCCATCGAATCCGGTGCGTTTGTTCTCGTCTGGCCAAGCAGCCGGAAACACAGGTCGAGTTGAGTCAGAGCGCCGAGTCCCAGCAGATCGACCTTGAAGAGACCAAGCGCTTCGACATCGTCTTTATCCCATTGGATGACGGTGCGGTCTTCCATGGTCGCGTTCTCGATGGGGACGAGATCGTGAACCGGCTCATGGCCGAGCAGAAAGCCGCCGGGATGAATGGAGAGATGGCGGGGGAAGTCGAGAATCTCCGAAGCAAGTCGGCTGAGATGACGATGCAGCGACGCATCGGGATCAAGCCCCGCTTTGCGCAGCGATTCGACATCGAACTCTCCGTAGTGACCAAGCAGTCGCGCCAGGCGATCGAGCGCGGTTTCGGAAAGTCCAAGAACTTTGCCCACATCGCGCACCGCAGAGCGCGCCCGGTAACGCACCAGGTTCGCCACCATCGCGGCGTGTTTCCGTCCGTACTTCTCATAGACGTGCTGGATCACTTCCTCGCGACGGTCGTGCATGATGTCGAGGTCGATGTCCGGCGGCTCGTGACGGTCCTTCGAGAGAAAACGTTCAAAGAGCAGATCGAAACGATCGGGATCGACCGCGGTGACGCCGAGACAGAAACACACCGCCGAGTTCGCCGCCGAGCCGCGTCCCTGGCAGAGGATCTCCTTCGCCCGACAGAACTCGACGATCTCGTGCATGGTGAGGAAGTAGCCGCCGTAGTCGAGCTCTTCGATGAGTGCGAGTTCCTTCTCGACCTGCGCACGGACTTTCTCGGGCAAGCCGCTTGGATAACGCACCGCCGCGCCGCGGAACGTCAGCTCGCGCAGCCAGGAAGATGACGTGGCGCCATCCGGCATGCGTTCGAGCGGATAGCGATAACGGATCTGACCCAGATGGAAGTCGCAGCGGGCCGCAATTTCCAAGGTGCGACGGATTGCAGCCTTGTCATCCGCGAAAAGTTCCGCGAAGGCTATGGGCGACAGCATCGAGTGCTCGCCGTTGGGCTTGGTGAGGCGGCCGGCGGTAGCCAGGCTGACACCGTGGCGGATGCAGGTGAGCACATCTTGCAAATCTCGCCGCGCGGGGGAGTGATAGAGAACTTCGACCCCGGCCGCGATGGGCAGACCGAGTTTTGCGGCGCGTTTTCGCAGGCGCGCTTCCTCGGGAATCTCCGAATCGCGATGATGACGTGTGGCGAGCGCGTAGAGACAGTCGCCGAACGCGTCCTTGAGCGGCCGGCCTGCTGCCTCGAAACCCGCATCTCTCTCCGCCGTGATCAGACTACGATCGCCGCCCCACAAAGCGATCAGTCCGGTTGCGTGTTCGCAGACCTCGTTCCAGGTGACGCGCGACTCGCCTTTCGGAGAACGCAGGCGGCCCTTGGTGATGAGACGGCACATCTGTGCATAGCCTTCGCGGTTCTGCGCCAGCAGCATCAGCGTCGAAACCCCCGCGTCCGCGAAATCCGCCACCGTGATCTCTGAACCCACGATGAGATGAAGGCCCACCTCCTTCGCCTTCTCGTGCGCGCGCACCATTCCGTAAACACCGTCGCGGTCGGTGAGGACGAGATCAGTAAGACCAAGACGCCGCGCTTCTTCAACTAGCTCTTCGGGAGTGCTGGCGCCTTCGAGGAACGAGTGATTGCTCTTGCACCACAAAGGTGCGTACGCGCCGGTCATTTTTATTCGACCGAGCCTTCGAGGAAGAAGCGCCGTCGTCGGGTGTCGTAGTAGATCCAGAAGATCTCGCCGCGATTCGTTTCGGCGAAGTAGTACTTGCGATGGACTTCGCGCTGCCACCATCCGCCGGAGAGCACGTAGGGACCATGAAGCTTTTCGACGCGACCGTGCTCGATGCCGCGCAACAACCAGCCATCGGGTTCGCCCCGCGGACGCGCCGGCAGTTCGATGGGAGAACTCCACAGACGCCGGACCAGTGGACGCGGATGAACGTCGCGCCAGCGGGCGGGAGCGTCGTCGAGTTTGGTCAGCTTCTCCCAACTGAAACGCGCGGCCGGAAGATGGCCGTCCTTTAACGCCGCTCGCACCACGGTGTCTTCGCCGAACTCCGCGCGCAGGCGGGCGAAGGCGCGAGTGGCCGCTTCGAGATCGCGGCCGGTGGTTTTGAAGAGCTTTAACTGCTCGGTGGTGGCGGGAACCACGCCGGCCACGAGACGAAGATCGGTGACGCCGGCTTTGAGGCGCAGCGTCTCGAGACGCAGGCGCACGAGACCGATGATCTGCGCGGAATCGAGGGTGGGTGCCGCGGGCTTGAGCGTCTCTTCGTATTTCTGCCGTCGATCAAGGCGCAGGTGGAAGTGAATCTCACGCAGCGCCAGAGAGCGTTGAGCGAGTTCGGTGAGCAGCGAGTCGAGTTCGCGCTTGATGAAGAAGAGCAGGCGCGTGGAATCCTTCTCGGGCGTTTCGAACTCGGCGAAACGTTCAAGCGGCGCTTCGTGAGGAAGAGGCTGAAGCGAGCAGAAAAGATCCTCTTCCGCGAAGGTGCGCAGCCGCCAGACCGATTCGCCGAAGCGCCGTCGCAGCGCAGCGGCCTTGTGATTCAGTAGATCGCCCACGGTATGAATCTCGAGTGCCGTGAGTTGATCGCGCGATTTAGGGTCGAGATCAAGTCTTCGCAGCGGCGTTTTGCGCGCGTCCTTGTCTTCATCGGCTCGTGAAGCAAAGACGGTGATTCCATGACGCAGCCGTGAAACGGAATACGTGCCGAAGCGGGTGAAGCCCACGACCACGAAGGCTTCGAAACCGAGGACACCGAGATCGCCGCGCAGGTTTTCCGCCCAGGCTTGAAGGGTCGGGAAGAGATGACCGAGGCCCGAAGCGTCGAGCCAGAAGACGCCGGGATGCGCGAGGTCCGGTTCAACATCGGGCGAGTGGCGTTGAAGTCGAGCGCCAATCTCACGCACGCTGGTTTCCAGCCTCTCCGCCGACACCGCTCCCGCCCTCAACTGGCTTGAGATTCCGAGTGCTGACGCGAAACGCTGGCCGGTGCGCACGCCCACCTTCCACGCCGCCTTGTTCACCTGTAGCAACAGACCTTGCGGGCGATCGTCATCGATCACCGCGACGGGATGCTCCTTCCAGTCCGGGTGTTCCCTCAGGAGCAGTTGAAGAGGAAGAACCGGAACGTCAACGCACGCCAGCCGGTCCATTGCACTTTTCCAGAGGGACGTGATCGCCGGGAC
>JBDSLN010000101.1:0-10752 GCA_039916365.1 Vicinamibacteria bacterium | reverse complement strand
CCCAGCGTATGCGCGAAGCTGAGGATCAATCCCGCGACGACGCCCCGACGGGAGAGAGGCAGAATGATTTCGAAGAAGGTGCGCGAGCGGGAGGCTCCGAGGCTCCACGCCGCCTCATGGACACGTCGATCCACCGCGGCGAAAGCCGTGGCGAAAGGCTGCACCGCGAACGGCAAGCTGTAAAGAATCGAGGCGGCGAGCAGGCCTTCAAAGGTGAACACGAAGGAGTGCCCCGTCAGGTGTTCGACCGTGCGACCGAGCGCAGAACGCGGCCCTAGCGCGAGCAGCAGGCACAGGCCGAGCACGGTGGGCGGCAACACCAACGGCAGCGCGACCAGCGGCTCGATCAGCAATCGCAGGCGTGATCTGGTGAAGGCCAGCCAGTACGCGATGGGGATTCCGATGATCAGCAACGACAACGATGTTGCGGCCGCCAGCAGGGCGCTGACGCGGAGGGCGGTGAAGTCCAAACGCGATCTACCGCTGGGGCAGCCCGAAGCCGTAACGCGTGAGGATGGCGCGGCCCGCTTCGCTGGTCAGGTATTTTTGAAATGTCCGCGCGGATTCAAGAACGCCAGATTGTTTGACCACCACGCCCGCCTGATCGATGGCAGGGTAAGCGGTCTCCGGGACTTCCGCGAAAGCGAATTCGGAGCCCTTCGCCTTGACCAGCGCGAGGGCGATCAGTCCCGCCTGAGCGGCACCCGTGTCGACGAACTGGGCGGCCTGCGACACGTTGTCGCCCAGGACCAGCTTGCCGGCAACCGCGTCGTAGACCTTCCACGATTTCATGGCCGCCTCCGCCGCGCGTCCGTAAGGCGCGTGCGCCGGGTTGGCGATGGCGATGCGACGAATCGACGCGCTCTTCAAGAGGTCACCGAAACCCTTCGGATCGATGCCCGTGTCTTTCCTGACCACGAGTGCGAGCTTACCGATCGCGTACGGGAAAGGCGCCTCCGTCATGCCTTCCGCGAACAGGCGCCGCGTGTACTCAGAGTCGGCGGACAGAAACACATCGAAGGGACCGCCCTGGCGGATTTGGGCGAAGAAGTTGCCCGACGATCCGTAAGTCGCGTCGATGTTGATCGCAGGATGAAGCGCGCGGAAGCTGGTCATCACTTCGTCGAGCGCGAAACGGAGATCTGACGCGGCGGCGATGCGAAGCGTGGTGGGTGCCGCAGGCACGGTGGTCTGCGCCGAATCAAAGGAAGCCAAACCGAGGGACAGGATCGCGGCTGCTGCGACGCTCAGAAGCTTGGACATCATGGTTTGAGTCTCGCAGATCAGCTTGCGGGATGGGCGGCGCAGGCCTCCTATAGTCGGAAGGCAAGAACAAAGGAGAGTCCGAATGAGTGACGGGACAACCTCGACGCCTCACGAAGTCCGTGAGATCGTCGTGCAGGGAAGTGCCATCGGCCTGGCTCAAACGATTGAAGTCGCGGGCGTGCATGAGCTGGTTGGAGACGAACCTGTCTCAGGCGGCGGCGCTGACTCGGGCCCAGGCCCTTATGATTTCCTGCTGACCGCCCTCGGCTGCTGCACGTCGATGACGGTGTCGCTTTACGCGCGGCGCAAGCAATGGCCTCTAGAGTCAGTTCGCGTCACCCTGCGTCACGCGAAGGTGAACGCGTCGGAGCTCGAAGGCATCCGCACCCGGGAAGGTCTGGTGGATCGGATCGAGCGTGATGTCCAGCTGTTCGGATCCCTCGACGCCGAGCAGCGCGCGCGCCTGATGCAGATCGCGGACAAGTGCCCCGTCCACAAGACGCTGACGTCGGAGATCGTCATCCGGACCGCTCTGCTGTAGGGCGCCGCCGGGATTTCAGGGAGCCGAACTCCTGCGGCGCCGCACGGGAACGACCACGTACATCATCGTCACGTCGTACTGGCGATCCATGAAGTCGATCGCGGAGTTCGCCGGAGTTCCTTCCGATCGCGCCCATGTGGAGCCTGAAGCCCGCGCGTTGCTATCCCGCGTGGGACGCCGGGTGAAGCACTTCGACGTGGAACGTTTCGGCCGCGAGAACCTGGCGGATCACGCTGGCTCTATTGTTCTGACGCGGTGACACAGTCGGCCGCGCGCTGGAGCAGGACGACTTGCTCGCGCGTATTACGGGTCATGGAGGCTGCGACCTCGAACTCATCGCTCGCTTCTTCTAACCTGCCGCGATGGTGGGCTCGGGCACCGGAAACGCGCGCGCGACCTGATCCGTGCTCAATCCGCCCAACAGTCTGAGGGTCAGGGCCACCCGCGCTTCGGGAGCCAGAACTGGATGGCACGAGGTGCCTCTCTTGCCTATTTCTTTCGCCCGCCGCCGATCGCCATGATCATCGACGTGATGATCCAGCCGAACAATGTGCCGACGATGTTGCCGAGAAAGAGGTGGGCGAGCGCGTGCTGCAGCGACGTGCTCTCGCGGGCGAATGGCGGCTTGAACTCCGGGACGTCCAGGATGTTCGGCATTCCGTAGATCGACAGGATGATCCCAAGGATGGCGATCGAGTTTGCGAGGAAGTTCTGGTTGAAGATCAGCGGGATCAGCTCGCGGTAGTTGCCGAAGCCACTTCGCCGCACCGTCATCGCGTAGTAGACCGACCCGATGATGCCGACCACGGTCATCGAGAAGAACTTGACCATCGAGTCTGGCTGTCCCGCGATGGAGAGGCCGAGGCGGATGAAGCCGACCACCGCGATGGCTGTGAGGAAGGGCCACTGAAATCGGAGGTACGCAGAATAGGGTTTGCCGAACATGGGGTTGATCTCCTTGAGAGGTTGACCGGGGGGATTGGGTGGTTACTTCTTGCGCTCGTCGGTGAGCTTCGCCGACTCGACGCGGAGCTTCTCCTCGTTCGCGCGCAGTTCCGGCGTCAGCGCGTCCCCGAAGTCTTCGGCATCGAACACCTGTCGGATCTCAATCTCCGATTCTGTGAGCATCGGGTTGGGGCAGCGCTTCACCCACTCGATCGCTTCTTCTCTCGATTTCACCTGCCAAAGCCAGAAACCGGCGACGAGTTCGTTGGTCTCGGAGAAGGGACCGTCGATGACCGTGCGTTTGGTGCCCGAGAAGCGCACGCGAGCACCCTGGGACGAAGGATGAAGGCCCTCGCCCGCCAGCATGACACCGGCCTTGACGAGCTCTTCGTTGAATTTGCCCATCTCGGTGAGCATCTGTTCGGTGGGCATCACGCTATTTTCACTGTCGGCGGTGGCTTTGACGAGAATCATGAATCGCATGGCGGTGTTCCTTTCCGTAGTTTGGTTTCTGAGCCTTGCTTCGCGTTCCAGATAGACCGCTTCAGCCTGCTCTATCCACACGACGAACGAGCGCGCCGCCAATCGACAGCCGCCAAAGAATTTCAGGAATTATTTCATGTGACCGGACGGTTGAGGAGAGGACTGATAAAGGACTATATTTGGTCGTCCAAGGAGCGTGGGCCCATGCGCTATTCATCCCAAATCAAGCCGATCAGCTACCTCAAGGCGAATGCCGCCGAAGTCCTGCTTCGGCTGGCGGCAAGCGGAGAACCGCTCGTCATCACGCAGAACGGCGAGGCGAAAGCCGTCCTTCAGGACCTGGCCTCGTTTGAAGGGACTCAGGAAACGCTGACGATGCTGAAGATCCTGGCGCTCGGAAATCTCGAGATCGAGAAAGGCGAGACCGCGCCGATGGCGGATGTCGTCGCGCGAGTGAGGCGCAACAAGGCGGTCGTTTGACTCGATACGAGGTCAGGCTGACCCGGTCTGCCGAGCGGGACGTCCGCGACATCTACGAATACATCGCCGAAGCCGATTCGGAGACCAAGGCCGGCGCGGTTCTCGATCGCCTCCTCAAGACCGCGGAAGATCTGGCGACCCTTCCGGGTCGCGGCAGCTATCCGAAGGAGTTGGTCGAGCTGGGCATCAAGGAATACCGACAGGTCATCTTCAAGCCGTACCGCATCATCTACAGGGTTGTCGGTTTCATCGTTTACGTGTACATCGTCGCGGACAGTCGGCGCGATATGCAGACGCTGTTGTCGCGTCGTCTTTTGGGAGCCTGAGTGAATCAGCTCCGCGAACTCAGCACGTTTGGCATTGGCGGCCAAGCCGATCTTCTGGTCCAGGTTTCGGGCGCCGACGAAGCCGCCTTCCACCTTGGAAAGCTGCGCGATGAAGGCCTCCCGGTGACTTTCCTGGGCGGCGGCTCAAACGTCCTGATCAGCGATGCCGGCGTTCGGGGAGCTGTCGTTCGGTTCCATGGCGGGCAGATCACACGGGAGACGTCGCATGTCGTCCGGGTGGAGGCTGGCGTGACCGTGAACGGACTCGTTCGCTGGTGCATCGGCCATGGTCTGGGCGGATTCGAAACCTGGGCGGGAACGCCCGGCACCCTTGGCGGCGCGGTCTACGGCAACGCTCATTTTCAAGGACGGCTGATGTCGGAGGTGGTGACGCGGGCGTGTTTGCTGAATCGCCTGGGACAAGTCATCGTCGATTCTGTTGAGAAGCTCGGATTCGCCTACGACGTCAGTCGCCTGCAGACGAGCGGGGAAGCGCTGCTTTGGGTGGAGATCCGCGTTCATGAGGACGATCCGGTGGCGCTTCGCGCCCGCGCCAAGGATTCGCTGACGTTCAGGAAGCGCACTCAGCCGCTTTCGTTGCCGAGCGCCGGCTGCATCTTTCAAAACCCCGAGCCAGAGCGCCATCTCCTTCCAGAAAACGCCCCTTGCTCGGCCGGTGCCTTGATCGATCGGGTCGGACTCAAAGGCGAGCGCCGGGGCGGGGCGCGCATCTCGCCCGTCCACGCGAATTTCTTCGTCAATGAAGGGGGAGCCACCGCGTCGGATGTTGTGTGGTTGATTGATGAAGCGCGCCGGCGCGTGCGTGAGACGTTTGGAATCGAACTGCGGGAAGAGATCGTGCGCCTTGGCCACTTCGGCGACGGCGCTTCAAGTCGAGGAAACTGACCGAATGACAACGTTGCTCGTGCGTGGCGGCCGGCCGCTTAACGGCCGGATCAAGGTGGGTGGAAACAAGAATGCCGCGCTGCCCGTCATCGCTGCCTGCCTGCTCACGGACGAGGAGTGCGTGCTGGAGAACGTGCCGCGCATCCGTGACGTCGAGTCGATGGCCGATCTACTGCGACAGCTCGGGGCAACCGTGGCGTGGGAGGGAGCGTCCACGCTTCGCATCCGTGCTCAGGAGATCACCTCCACCGAACCACGCGCCGACCTCGTCGCCAAACTGCGCGGCTCGGTGCTGCTGCTGGGACCGCTGCTCGCGCGAAAGGGAGAAGCGATCCTTGGCGCTCCGGGTGGCGACTTCCCGTCGCGGCGTAACCTGAATCAACATCATGCGGCAGTGAAAGCGCTTGGCGCTCGTCCGCTTGAAACGGGCGGATTTGGAGCGCCCGACGGTCTTAAGGCCGCGTCCTTCTATATGTTGGAAGCCTCCGTGACCGCGACGGAGACGGCATTGCTCGCGGCGGCTCTGGCGAAGGGAACCACCGAGATAAGGCACGCCGCGTGCGAGCCGCACGTCAGCGAACTGGCGCGCTTTCTCGCAAAGATGGGAGCGGAGGTCTCGGGTATCGGCTCGCAGACTCTTCGAATCACCGGCGTCGCGAAGCTGCGAGGCATCACCCACCGCATTTCCGGCGACTTCGTCGAAGCAGGAAGTTTCGCGGTGGTCGGCGCCATGACCCGCGGCCACATCGTGATCGATGGCGCTTCGGAGTTGGACCTCGAGCCGGTGGTTGCCGTTTTGCGTCAGTTTGGCGTCCCTTGCAAAAGCGAGGGGGAACGCCTTGAAGTTCGCCCTAGCCAGTTGCGCGCAGCTCACCGCGTCACGACGGGACTGTGGCCCGGCTTCCCGAGCGACATGGTCAGCTTGGTCACGGTGCTTGCGACTCAAGCGTCGGGCGCCACGTTGATTCACGACTGGCTCTATGAGCTCCGGCTCTTCGCGCTCGACCAGCTTTCCGGCATGGGCGCCGACCTGTTCCTCTGCGATCCGCATCGCATCCTGATCAATGGTCCGCGGATGTTGAAGGGGCGTTCGCTAGACAGCCGGGACATTCGTTCCGGCATGGCGTTGATCACGGCAGCGCTCTCCGCGGATGGCGAAAGCCGCATCTCGCCCCTGGAGACGGTGGAGCGCGGCTATGAGGGTTTGGTAGAACGTCTGAAGTCGCTCGGCGCCGACGTCGAAACGACGGCCTGATCGGACGGTTCGCGTGAACGGTTCCCGCAGCTAAACTAGGCGTGAAACCTATGCCCAGACTCATCAGCCAACCCACCCAGATCGAAGCGCCGGGCGAGCCGCCGAAGATCATTCGTGAATACATCGGCCGCGTGAACTCGCAGACGCCTGAAGTGAGCGTCGCCCATATGAAGTCGCCGTCTGGCTGGACCGAGCCGAAGCAGACGCCGGAGTTCGACGAGTACACGCTGGTGCTTGGCGGCATGCTTCGAGTCGAGCATGAAGGCGGCGCCATCGATGTTGTCGCGGGCCAGGCGATCATCACGGAACGCGGCGAGTGGATCCGCTACTCTTCGCCGGGCAAGGACGGAGCGGAGTACATCGCCGTGTGCCTGCCCGCGTTCAGCCCCGACACGGTCCATCGCGCCGTCTAGACCTTCCACCGCTACGACCAGAACTTGAGACTCCACGCTCGATTCACGTTCCTCGCGTCGATCGTGGCGCTGTCGCCGGTTTTCGCGCTTGCTTCGGATGAAGTGGTGGTCCTCACCGCGGGGGGCGTGAAGCGCACCGTTGTTCTGGTCATCGAAGGACCCCAAGGCGGAGAGATTGCGCTGGAGGAAGCGGCGCAGGGGCTGGATATTTCCTTCGCGCGCACCGGCCGCGACGCACGCGTCACCCTGAAGTCCGGCGGACGTGAGGTCATCCTTGACAACGGCAAGAGTCTCTTCACAGTGGGTGGCCAGTTGCGGGCGCTGCCCGCTCCGGTTCGCGTGGTGGGCGACCGAACCTACGTAACGCCACCATCCGCAGCCACTGTTCTGGGGGCGGCGCTCGGTCAACCGGCGTCCTACCGGGCCGCGTATCGGGCGCTGGTGGTGGGGAACTACGACGCGCCGCGGCTTAAGGTCACGAATGTCGTCACCGCTTCCACGGTCGAGAGCACGGTGGAGTTGAGCAAGCCCGTTCCGTACGACGTTCGCAAGGAAGCCACTCGCGTGGTCGTGACGTTCCAGGCGGACGTGATGGAGGCGGACTTTCTTGCGGAGGCACTGCCCGGGCGGATCGTCGGCTCCGCCCGTCTCGAACGCGCAACTCCGCCGAAGCTGATTTTCGAGCTCGGTGATCGCTTCACCGCGGTGAGAAGCTCCGAGCGCGATTCCCAGCACATGAGTCTGGTGTTCGATTCGGTTCCGCCTTTGGGCGCTATGCCAAGTCCGGGCGCGCCAAGCACCCTTCCGAGCGTCCGCCCGCTTCCAGAGCCTCCGACGAATCGCCGACCGATCGTTCTGGTGATTGATCCTGGCCACGGCGGTGACGACGTGGGGGCTCAGGGTCCGGGTGGCCGCTTCGAAAAGGACGTGACCCTCGCGCTTGCTCGACGCCTGCGCGCGGCCGCGGTGGACTCGCTCTCGATTCAGGCCTTCCTGACCCGCGACGCCGACTCTGAAGTGCCGCTCGACGAACGAGCCGCCATCGCCAACAACTTCAATGCCGATATTTTCATCTCGCTCCACGCCAACGGCTCGCGCGCTTCGTCGGCCACCGGTACGGAGGTGTTCTTCCTGTCCTACACCGCGGCCGACGATGAGTCCCGCCGCATCGCGCTGCAGGAAGGCGCGATCATGGACCGCAGGCCCGCCAAGGACAGGGACGTCGGTCTGATCCTCTGGGACATGGCGCAGGCCGCTCAGCTCGAGAAATCGTCGGAGCTCGCCGGCGATCTGCAAACCGAGATTTCCTCGGCGTCGCTTTCCCGCTCGCGTGGCGTGAAGCAGGCGCCGTTTCGTGTTCTCGTGGGTGCCACCATGCCTGCGGCTCTGGTCGAAGTGGGCTTCATCACCAATCCCGATGAGGAGAAGCTCCTCTTCTCCGAGGCGCATCAGGGGCGGATCACGAAGGCGTTGATCCACGGGCTTGGGCGGTTCGTCGCCGCCCTGCGTGCGAATCCGTGAAGCTCCGTCGCACCGTGACGACCGCATCGACCGCTCCTCCCCAGGGATTCCCACGCTGGGCCTGGTGGACGCTCTTTCTGGCTACATTCATGTTTGCGGTTCCTCTGACCTCGCCTTGGTGGTCGACGATCCTGAGACGCGAGTTGCCCGACCAGGCCGAGGATGAAGGAGACGTTCCGAAGGAGGTCGGCACGCAGGTCGATCTTCCTGAGGTTCCGGGCTCCACGCTCAAGGTTTCGCTCTTTACCCGGCGCCCCGACCGGTCCGACCTGACCATCGAAGAACGTGAAATCTCCTACTCGCGCGGCATCGTGCCTCAGATTAACGCGACGATTTCGCAGCTCGCTCTGCCTTCTGCAATCACGCCGGCGTTCCTGCCCGCGGGCACGCGCGTTCTTGACGTCGCCTACGCGAAGGGCGGGACGGTCTACATTGACTTCTCGAAAGAGCTGGAGGCGGGTCGCGGAGTTGGGGCGGAGGAAGAAAAACTGCTGATCCAGGGCATCGTCACGACTATCTCTGAGAACTTCTCCGCCGTGCGCAATGTGATGATCATGGTCGAAGGCAAGGAGCCGAAGGCCGGTCATTTCGATCTCTCGCGCGCGCTGCGTAGGGACGATCCGATCTTCGCGGCCGAGCCCGAGCCGAGTTTGTCGCCCGACGCGTCGCCATCGATCGCACCGACCTCCGCCTCGGTGACGCCCGCGGCCCCGGCCACCAAGCCTTCAGCCCCCTCGGGAGCTGCCAAGCCCAGGGCGTCACCTTCACCGAAATAGCACTTGGGTCAAGGTCCTGAAAGGACACACCGTCGCACCATGAACAGGTCCACTTCCGACAAGGCCGCCCGGTTCACCGAATCGGTGATCCGCGAAATGACCCGCCTCGCCAACACCCACGGCGCGGTGAATCTTTCGCAGGGATTTCCGGACTTCGCTGCTCCCGAGGAGCTGAAGGAAGCCGCGTGTCGCGCGATCGAAGCGAACATCAATCAGTACGCGGTGACCTGGGGCGCTCCGAATTTCCGTCGCGCCATCGCCGCGAAGTTCGAGCGCTCCTATGGCGTGCCGGTGGACCCCGACAAAGAAGTCACGGTCACGTGTGGTGGGACCGAAGCCATGGTTGCGTCGATGATGGCTCTTCTGAATCCGGGCGACGAGGTGGTGACGTTCGAGCCGTTCTATGAGAACTACGGCCCCGACGCGATTCTCGCGGGCGCGATCCCGAAGTTCGTGACGCTGCGGACGCCTGACTGGTCCTTTGATCCCGCCGAGTTGCGGGCCGCCTTCACGAGCAAGACCCGCGCGATCATCATGAACTCGCCGCACAATCCGACGGGGAAGGTGTTTACCCGCGCTGAGCTCGACCTGATTGCTTCGCTGTGTCAGGAGTTCGATGTCATCGCGGTCACGGATGAGATCTACGAGCACATCCTGTACGACGGCAACGTCCACATTCCGATGGCGACGCTGCCCGGCATGAAGGATCGAACCATCACGATCAACTCTTTGAGTAAGACCTACAGCGTGACCGGCTGGCGTATCGGCTGGACGATCGCGCCGGAATGGATCACCGGCGCCATCCGTAAGGTTCATGATTTCCTGACCGTCGGCGCCGCGGCTCCGTTGCAGGAAGCGGGCGCGCTCGCGTTGGCGCTGCCGCAGACCTACTACGACGAGCTCAACGCGAAGTACGCAGAACGGCGGACGCGCATGCTCGACATCCTGGAGAACTGCGGCTTCACCATCTACAAGCCGGCCGGCGCGTACTACACGATCGTAGATACACGGCCGCTGGGTTATACCCACGACGTCGAGTTCGCGAAGTATCTCGTGAAGGACATCGGCGTCGCGGTGGTTCCGGGTTCGTCGTTCTATCAGGACCCCGAAAAGGGCCGCACCCAGATCCGCTTCGCGTTCTCAAAGAAGGCAGAGACCTTCGACGAAGCAGAGCGCCGCCTAGCCAAGCTGCAACGCAAGACGTAGCGCATAGGGATGGTCCCTGAGCAGGAGTCCGTTGGCTTCGAGTCAGGCGGTTACTTCTTGCGGTCCAGTGCGTGGCTGATGAGCGAGAGCGCCTCAGCGATCTTGGTCAATCCTACGCAAGTCGATCGCAGTGCGATTTTTTCCTGGCTATCCAATTTCTTGCCCAGGATTTCCTCTGCATCCTTGAAATGCCGAGCCGCCGCTGAGGTCAGATCGTCGATGCGATGAGACGCAGTCCCGTCGAGCCGCTTTTTCTTGATCGTCGGCTTCGACGTCGTTTTCTTCGCTGCCATTTGTCCGTCCTCCGTTTGGGTTGCTACGTTTCTTCGCCTCAACCGCGCGAAGGATGTCCGCCGGCGACGCCTCGATAGCGCGCGAGCGATCGCAGGGCCACGAGAGTCGCGTCGATCAAGCCTACGCGTGGGTCAGCGCGAGCGCAAAAATAGGAACGCGGTTCCTGTTCGCTGTCCAACCACCCCGGGAGGCGCGACTCTGCTGCTCTCTACATCGAATACAGCGGCGGACGACGTGTATGCCACGGGGTTTCGCGTTCGAAGGCCAGCGCCGCATCCAGCAACGTGGCTTCGTCGTCGATCCGCCCCGTCAGCATGATGTTCTGCGGCATGTCGATCCC
>JBDSLN010000100.1:0-2920 GCA_039916365.1 Vicinamibacteria bacterium | reverse complement strand
AGCCAAACACGGCTCCTGAGTTGCGGACATGCTGAAGACTGAGCAGGCCGGAGATCAGCGGGACATCCTCGTACAAGGGAAGCCGCTGAATGACCAGCCACTTGGACGCCTGATCGAGCAGAACGATCACCAACGGCAGCAGGAGCAATCTCATTGCGTCACCGCCTGCGACTCTACGACTCCGGTGCAACGCGGGCACAACGCTTTCGCCGCGGCATCCGCAGACGCGTCGGCCGGCGCATAAGTCCAGCAGCGCGAGCACTTCACGCCTTCGGCCCGCGAGACCTCGACCTTCAGCTCGCTGCCTTCGTCTTCCTTCAGCGTGACCTGGCTGACGATGAACAGGTTTGCCAGATTGCCGGGGAACGGCGCCGGGAGCGCCTCATGCGCATGCAGCGGAGCCAGCAGTGCCGCGGGTCCGGTGAGGGCCACGCTCGCCTCAAGTGAAGACGCGATGGTCTTCGCCGCGCGCGCATTTTCGAGAACCTTCAGCACGTTTTCGCGGACGGCGAGCAGCGGCTTCCAGGTTTCAAGGACCGAGGCGCCAGGCGCCGTGGCGTCGGGAAAGACCTGCTCATGGACCGTGCCCGGGGCTGACTTGTGCAGCGCTTCGTAGATCTCGTCGCCCGTAAACGGAAGCAGCGGCGCCATGTAGCGGGCCAGGCTGTCGACAATGCGGAACATGGCCGCCTGAGCGGAGCGCCGCCTTGGACCATTTGCCGCGTCACAGTACAGGCGATCCTTGAGGACATCCATGTAGAACGCGGAGAGATCGACCGTGCAGTACTGCACGAGCAACGTGTTCAGCGCGTGATAGTCGTGATCTTCGTACGCCTTGCGGATGTTGGTCTCGAACTCCTGAAGAGTCGCGATGGCGAACTGATCCAGCGGTTCCGTGACCTGATGACCCGCGGTCGGATCGAAGTCGAAGAGGTTCGACAACAGGAAGCGGCAGGTATTGCGGATCTTGCGATACGCCTCGGCAACGCGCTTCAGCAGCTCGTCAGAGATGCGCATGTCCTCGCGGAAGTCGACCATTGACACCCACAGACGCAGCACGTCCGCGCCGTACTGTTTGACCGCTTTGTCCGCTTCGACGGTGTTTCCAAGGCTCTTTGACATCTTCTTGCCTTCACCATCGACGGTGAAGCCGTGAGTCAGAACGGCCTTGAAGGGCGCGTGATCCCGCGTGCCCACGCTGACGAGCAGCGAGGAGTGGAACCAGCCGCGGTGTTGGTCGGAGCCTTCCAGGTACAGGTCGGCGATGGCGGAGACCTTGCGATCGGGATGGGCTTCCAGAGCCGCGTGCAGCGAGCCGGAGTCGAACCAGACATCAAGAATGTCGTTCTCGCGGCGGAACTTGGTCTCGCCGCACTTGCGGCAGGCGAAGCCCTCGGGCAGGAAGTCAGCGATGTCGTGCGCAAACCAGGCGTCGGCACCTTCCTTCTCAAAGATGTCCGCGACGATCGCGAGAACCTTCGTGTCCAGGTGCGGCTCTTCGCAGGCAATGCAGTAGACCGCCGGGATGGGTACGCCCCAAAGACGCTGGCGGGAGATACACCAGTCGGGCCTGGCGGTGATCATGTTGCGGATACGGTCCTCGCCCCAGGCCGGGATCCAGCGCGTCTTCTTGATCTCAGACAGGGCGTTCTGGCGGAAGTTGCGACGGTCCATCGCGATGAACCACTGCGCGGTGGCGCGCACGATGATCGGATTTTTACAACGCCAGCAGATCGGATACGAATGGCTGTACGGAACCGCGGACAGGAGGATCCCGCGCTCGCGCATGAACTCGGTGATCTTCGGGTTGGCGTCCCATATCTTCAGACCGGCGAAGTGTTCGACGTCTGGGGTAAAGACCCCGCGGTCGGTCACGGGACAATCGACTTCGAGACCGTATTTGATGCCGGTGTCGTAGTCGTCGGCGCCATGGGCAGGTGCCGTATGAACGATGCCGGTGCCCGCTTCAAGCGTGACGTAGTCGGCCATTACACCCGGTGACGGCCGGTCAATCCATGGATGACGGAAGGCAAGACCATCGAACGCGTCGCCATTCACCACGGCGAGCGGCTCGGCAAGGGTCAACGCCTGAACCGTCCGAGCTCGATTGACCGTCGCGTCCTTGAGGCCAGTCGCGAGGATCAGGACGGGGCCGCCGGGCGACTCTTCATAAAGACCGTATTCGAGTTCAGGATTGAAGGCGAGACCGCGGTTGGCGGGCAGCGTCCAGGGCGTCGTCGTCCATGCGATGACGAAGACGGGGCGATCGCCCAGATCGATCGTGCGGGAAGAAAGGACCTCGCGCCCGGCCTCGCTCAGCGGGAAACGCACGTCCACGGAAGGAGAGACATGGTTCTCTTCGTACTCGATCTCCGCTTCGGCAAGCGCTGTCCTGCAGGAGATGCACCAGTGAACCGCCTTACGCGCCTTGTAGGCGAGATCGCGTTCCACGAACTTCGACAGCGTCCGCACGATGGTTGCCTGGTACGACTTCGCCATGGTGAAGTAGGGATGAGTCCACTCGGCACCCACTCCGAGACGCTCGAATTCTTCGCCCTGGATCTTCACGAACTTCTCGGCATGCGCCTGACAGGCCTGGCGGAAGGCGACCGGTGACATCTCCTTCTTCCGAGCACCGAGACTCTTGTCGACCTGAAGCTCGATGGGGAGGCCGTGGCAATCCCAGACCGGTGTGAAAGGAGCGTCGAAGCCGAGCATGGAACTGCGGCGAAGGGAGAGGTCCTTGAGTGTCTTGTTGACGATGTGACCGAGGTGAATGTGGCCGTTGGCGTAGGGAAGCGCGCTGGTAACGAGCAGGCGGCGGGTCGAACCGTTCATGAAGCGGCGCGCAGCATAGCCGGAGTACCCCTGCCGTGCGAGCCGCGCTTGTCATCCGATACGGCTGGAAGTACATCCGCCG
>JBDSLN010000099.1:0-11922 GCA_039916365.1 Vicinamibacteria bacterium | reverse complement strand
TTTCGGCGAAGTGCGCATAGGCCTCATCGATGAGGATGATGGTTTGGGGCGAGGTCTTCGTGACGCGATCGATCATCGCCTCGAGGTCCTTCGTCGGCCAGACCGTTCCCGTCGGATTGTTGGGATTACAGAAGAAGAGCAGACCGCTGCCCCCGCTCGCCGCTTCCATGGACGGAAGGTCCAGACGCAGGCTTTTGTCGACGGGGATTTCCCGCACGGGAAGCCCGAGCGCCTTCGCGGTGCTGGTTGAGGTCTCAAAGGTCGGCAATCCGGCGACGAGAGGTCTATTGGCGCTGACGAACGCGATCACCGCGGACTTGAGCAATTCACCTGAACCGACTCCAAGCAGAATGGTTTCCCTCAAGACACCATGCTCGGATGCCAGCGCGTCGAGCAGATCGCCAGCGTTTCTGGGATATCGGTTTCCGAGTTGAAGGGCGTCCATCACCGCTTTCCTGACCGCTTCGCTCGGTGGATTGGGGTTCTCGTTCTGGTCGAGTTTGATGAGAACGTCCGCGGGCCTTGCCTTCGTGTCGGCGGTGGTCGACTGGAGGCCATGCGCCGTCCCGACACCGCCCACGATCGACGCGCCGGCGACGCCGAGTGATCCCACAAAACGTCGCCGTGTGAATGCCATGTCGTCCTCCTCAGGAGTTCAGTTTGAAAGTTTGCCGCCACCAAGCGTCAGATGACGGACCTCCGCCACGGCGCGTGCGCCGGTCTGGTCGGTGTCCTGCATCAGACCAATGCCGGTAATCGGCGGCGGGTTTCGGTTCCAGATCTTGCGGTAGTCGGCTCCGGGATCGACTTCATGATCGCGCCACAGACCGCGCATCGACGCGCCATCGACCTTGATGACGTGGATTCTGCCGGTCGAATAACTAGGTCGGTGATATCCGTCGGGCTCGTTGTTCCCGAACGAGTAGACAAGAACGCGTCCGGATCCGCTCAGAATGAATCGGGGATTGCCGAAGATCACATAGACACGAATGGGCGAGTCATCGGCGGCTTTCGTGGCCAGATCGCTTCCGGTCGGCGCCTCGGTCACCCGCCAAGACCAGCGGAGTGGATCGTCGGCTGGGTGCTGTGCGTTTCGAAGGTCTCGGTGGACCCAGCCCGCCCTACGGGTGCCCGCCAGCCTGAGGGCGCGACCCGTATCCGTTTCAACCATCGTGACGTCCGGCAATGCGAAGCCGCTCACCGCTCTCCCTTGCCATCCGGGTGGGAGGCCCGGACCCAAAGGCAAAGGACCCAAAGACAACAGGTCTTGGGACGCTAGGATCAGAGTGATGGCGGTAACGAGAGATCGCAAGAAACACCTGTGTTTAAGCCCGACTGCGCCTGACCGGGGGAACCCTTTGGAGACGAGATGCTAAACCTGACGACGATTCTTCCCATTCTCGCCTTCGCCCTGAGTCCCGCGCAGTCCCCGGATCGCTTCGATCACTCCGGCTTCGACACGTTGCTCCGCCGTCACGTGGTCGCCGGCATGGTGAACTACGACGCGTTCGCATCCTCCAAGGAGTTCTCGGTCTACCTCGGAAAGCTAAGCACGTTCGACCCGGCCGGTCTGTCGCGCGACGAGCAACTTGCGTTCTGGATCAACGCCTATAACGCTTACACCATCCGTCTCATTACCAAGCACGGCGAACGGACATCGATCCGGAACATCAACAAAGCCTTTGGCTTCTTCAAGGGCCTTGGTCCCTGGGCAGAGAAACTGGTGGTGGTCGGCGGCAAGACGTACGACCTCGAGACCGTCGAGCAACAGATCATCCGACCCACGTTCAAGGAACCTCGCATCCATTTCGCCCTGGTCTGCGCCGCGATGGGCTGTCCGCCGCTTCGTTCTGAGGCGTATACGGGGGCAGACCTCGAGCGCCAGTTGGAGGACCAGACCCGCGCGTTCCTTCGCGCGTCGCCCGCGAAAAACCGCGTCGATGTTGCGACCCGGACGGTCTGGGTGAGCCAGGTGTTCCAGTTCAACGACTACGAAAAGGATTTCGGTGGCTCCAAGCCCGCGCTCATGCGGTTCATCGCCCGCTCCTACACCGAAGGCCCCGAGCGAGCGTTGCTCGAAGCGGGCGACGCGACGCTTCGGTACACCGACTACGACTGGACCCTCAACAGCCAGGAGCAAGCCCAGAAGCTTGCCCGCTCCCACGAGTTCTAATGTTCGACGCCCGCTTTCGGCGTGGCATCGGACCGTTGCTCGAAGCGCCCGCACGCACGATTCGTCGATGGGGCGTCACCGCCAATCAGGTCACGGTGGTCGGGTTCATCGTGTCGGGGGCGGGCGCCTTCGCGGTTGCGATCGATCGTCCGTTCCTGGGCTTGTCGCTCTGGCTGCTGAGCCGCCTGCTCGATGCGATCGACGGCGTGGTGGCGCGCCAGGCCGGTATCGAGGACGGCTTCGGCGGCTTTCTCGACATCACTCTGGACATGCTCGCCTACAGCCTGATGGCGACGGCGTTCGCGCTCCGGCATCCCGAGCACCAGCTCGTTTGGCTCCTGATTCTCGTCGGCTACGTCGGCTGCATCACCACAACCGCGTCCCTTTCCTCGATCCTGGAGCACCAGCGCATCACCGTCTTGGACAATGATCGTTCGCTCCAGTTCACCCCCGGGTTTGCCGAAGCGGGAGAGACGACGGTCGTGTACATCCTCCTCACGGTCGCTCCCGCCTGGTCGTTGTGGATAGCGTGGGCGTGGGCGGTGGTTCTCTTCGCCACTACGATTCAGCGGATCGTGATTGCGCGGCGGCTTCTCCGTGCCTAACGGAGGCGGTTCGCCTTCGGGGATCGACCTCCTGGGGTTCGCGTTCGTGGTCGGTCTGATGCTTTATTTTGCTCGGCGACCCGCGGTGCGACCCGAGGAGTACCTCGTCGCCGATCGTTCGTTGGGCCTGTTCCCACTGGTTGCGACTCTGGTGATGACCGAGTTCAATACCTCGACACTCATGGCTTTTTCGGGGGCCGGCTATCGGGCGGGGCCGATGGCGTTGTCGCTTCCATTGGTGTTTCTGATTGGCCTCGGGTTTTACACGCTCACGGTCGCTCGAGCCTGGAAGCGGTTCAATCGCTTGTCGGTGGCCGAGCTGTTCGCCGCGCGCTATTCGCCGGCCTTCGGTCGGCTGGCTTCGGTCCTCCTGATCTCCGCGATGATTGGGTTCAGTGCGACCTATCTCAAGTCGCTTACGTTGCTGCTGGCCCCGTGGACCGGCCCGCTCGATCCTTGGCTTGTGAGCGCCTCGCTCGGGTTCGTCACCCTGCTGGTCGTGCTGCGCGGTGGACTGATCGCGGTGGTCCGAACCGATCTTGTCGGCTTCGCGCTCACGCTCGGGCTCGTGGGCGCGCTCTTTGTGATCGCCACGAGCGGCGCGGCGGAAGTGGCGCCGTTTCCCGCCCTCCAACAGTCTGTCAATCCCCTAGCCCAGTGGAACCATCCAGCGTTGCCGTTTCGTTTCGTCACCTCGCTGATCGTGCTCACCTGCTTCACCTACATCACGGCACCTTGGTACGGGCAGAAGATCTTCGCGGCGAAAACCGAGCGGATAGCGGTGATCGGTGTGGCCATCGCGGCGATTCTGGTGTTCGCCCTCTACGGTTTTATGGTGCTTGCCGCCGCTTCTTTCAGGTCGCAAGGAGGCGTCGTCGCCAATGCCGAGATGGTGGTCCCGGCGATGGTGACGACCTGGCTTCCGATCGGGCTCCAGGGAGCCGCGTTCGGGGTGTTGTTCGTGGCGAGCCTCACGACGTTGTCCGGAGTCTGGAGTGCGATGACCGCCATGGTCGCCGGGGATTTTGGCTGGGCTCGAGCCGGTTCGCTCACGGTTCAACGACGACTCACCGTGGGCTTCTCCTTGATCTGCTGGCTCGCCGCCAACCTCTTGGTCGACGGCATTCTGGACCGTTTGATCCTGGCGAACATCCCGGTGGCGGCGCTGTCGTTTGCGTTGCTCGCGGGATTTCATTGGAAGCGGGCAACAACCAAAGCCGCCTGGGCAAGTGCCCTGGTTGGCGTCGCCTGGGGAATTGGCTGCTATGTGGTGGTGGGGGAGAGCGGGGGGTACACCTGGCCCTGGGCGATGTACGGCATTCCGCTCATTTTCGCAACGGGGACGCTCGTGTCCATCGGAGCCGGCGGAATCAGTGCTGTGATTCGAAGTCGATAAAGCCGCGGTTGATGTCTGTGCGCACGAGCTTCACCCGCACGCGGTCGCCGACGTCGAGGCCTTTGCTTGGGTGCATGAGCCGGCCTTCGGTTACGGGCCGGTTGATGCGCACCCACGTTCCCTTGTCCGAGGCGCCCGTGACGAACGCGTCGAACACCTCGCCGATGCGGGACTGAAGGAGCATGGCCGCAGCCGCCTTGTCGATCTGACGCGAGACTTTCTCCGCGTCGGCCATTTGTTCGTTGCAGTGAGGAGCCAGACCACCCAATTCCTCGTTCGTGTACGGCGCGGGGTTGCCCGCGATGGCGGCCTTCAGCAGGCGCTGCGTGACGAGGTCGGGAAAGCGGCGGTTCGGCGCGGTGGAATGGGTGTAGTCGCTGACCGCCAGGCCGAAGTGTCCGGCGGAGGGTTGTTGCGGCAACTCCATCACGTACTCGCCTCGCCCGAGGAGTTTCACGACCGCAAGCGACAGATCGTCGAAACCATCCGGATTTTTTTCGCGCTGATTGGCCAGGAATTCGGACAGGGCTTCGCCGCTTGGTTCGGACGGAAGTTTCGCGCCGACGTCATGGGCTAGGCCCACGATGCGGGCCCATCGCTCGGGCGAGCGAAGCAGCCGCTTCAAAACCGCAAAGCCTTTCTGAGCGAGAAAGCGCGCGACCACGCCATTGGACGCGACCATGAAGTCCTCGATCAACTCCTTGGCCCGGTTTGCCTCGGCCGGCTTGAGGTCGGTTAGTTTGTCTCCCACGAAGACCGCCTCGGCCTGAGGGGTGTGAAGGGCGAGGGCGCCGTGACTGAATCGCTGCGCGCGCAGCGCCTGTGCTGTGCGGTCCTGAATGCGGATCTGTTCGTCCAGACCGGCGACGGCGGCGAGCGGCGCGGGGGCTTCGGCCTTTCCATCCAGCCAGGCCGCCACGGAGTTGTAGGCGAGCTTGGCGTGATTGTGAACAGTGGCGCGATAGACATCGGACGACTTCATCGTTCCGTTCGCATCGACCACCATCTCGATGACCATCGCGAGGCGATCCTGGCCTTGCCCGAGCGAGGTGAGGTCGGTCGAGAGGGGTTCGGGCAGCATCGGAAAGATGCCGGCGGCGGTGTAGACCGTTGTGGTGTTTTGCTCGGCGTGATCGTCGATGGCGCTGCGCCGCTTCACCAGCGCGTCCACATCCGCGATGGCCACCAGGATCTTCACCGCGCCATCGGCCATCGGCTCGGCTACCGAGAGCTGATCCAGATCGCGCGAACTGTCGTTGTCGATCGATGCCCAGAGAAGCTTCCGCAGATCTCGGACAGAAGCATCGGTCACAGGAGGCGCATCGATGAGCGCGCGCGTCTCGAGGAGAGCCGCCGGCGAGAAGTCCGGAAGCAGACCGCGTTCCGTCATCATGCGATGCGCGATAGATTTGAGCTGATTCATTTCTGCCTCGAGGGGGAAGTGCGTCGCTTACGTTCTCATACGCCGAACGCTCGTACCTTGGGACCGAAAAGCCAAAAAGTCTTCGGTGCTACTCTCGGCGCGTATGAACACGGGTGAGCGTTTGCTGATCATGGGGGGCGGTCTGAGCGCCATCGTGGCGCTCGTTCATCTGGGAACAGTCTTTATTGGTGGAGCCGCGTACCGTTACCTGGGAGCCGGCGAACGCATGGCCCGGATGGCGGATCGTGGCGCGCTCTCGCCCATCGTCATCACGCTCGGTCTGACCGCAATGTTCGCGGTGTGGTCGGCGTGCGCTTTCTCCGGAGCGGGCCTCCTCCCCCCGCTGCCTTTTCTCAAGGCCTCGCTGCTTGTCATCGGTTCGATCTACACGTTGCGAGGTCTCGTTCTGATTCCGCAGATCGTATTGTTCGCCACAAGTGGAGCGACCGCCGTGGCGCCGCGGCATTTGTTCTTTTCGGCCGTCTCGCTGACCCTCGGTGTCGCGTACCTCCTGGGAACAAGGCTCACCTTGCGGTGATCTAGCAGCGGCAGGCGAGCGGGACGGTCCCCGCATGCCCGGTAGAATCAGGGTTTCCGAAGATTCTGCGTCCTTTCGGGCTCAAGCCGAGGTTTCATGAAGTCCACGTTCAATATTGCCGGAAGAAAAGTCGGAATCGGTCAGCCGGCGTATGTCATCGCCGAAGCTGGGGTCAATCACGACTGCCTGCTCGATCGGGGCAAGGCTCTGGTCGACACCGCGAAGGCGGCCGGTTTCGACGCCATCAAGTTCCAGAGCTACACCGCCTCGAAGATCGCGACCCGGGTCGCTCCGCGCTATTGGGTCGAACCGCAAGACCCGAACGGGACGCAGTGGGACACCTTCGCGAAGCTCGACAAGCTCACAGACGCGGATTTCAAGACGCTGATCGAATACGCGCGTAAAACAGGAATCGTCGCCTTCTCGACACCGTTCGACGATGAAGCCGTGGATTTCCTCCGGTCGATGGACATGCCGGCGTTCAAGATCGCCTCCGCCGACCTCACCTGCAAGCCGCTGCTCGAGCGCGTGGCCGCGGCGAAGAAGCCGGTGATTTTGTCCACCGGAACCTCCACCCTCGCGGAGATCGACGAGGCCGTGGAAACGCTGGCGTCAAGGGGCTGCGACGAAGTCGTTCTCCTCCATTGCACGCTGAAGTACCCCTGCCCGCCCGAAGGCATCAATCTCAAGATGATGACCCACATGATGCAGGCGTTCCCCGGCATTCCCGTGGGTCTTTCCGATCACTCGCTCGGCATCAGCGTGCCTCAGGCCGCGGTGGCGCTCGGCGCCTGCATGATCGAGAAGCACTACACCATCGACAAGACGATCCAGGGTTCGCCCGACCATCACCTCTCGGTCGATCCGATCGAAGGCAAGGCATTGATGGACGGTATCCGCACCATCGAGAAGGCCTTCGGCAAGTCGGTGAAGGGTCTCGAGCCGCTCGAGAAGGAAGCTTTTCTCTACGCGCGCCGCAGCGTGACCTCTGCAAAGGCCATTCCCGCGGGCACCACGATCACCCGCGACATGCTGACCTACAAGCGTCCCGGCACCGGGATCTCGCCGCGACACTTCGATTTGGTGATCGGCCGACAGGCGAAGCAGGACATCGCGGAAGACACGACGCTTGGCTGGGAGATGGTTTGAGAGTCACGGTCGTCATCCCGGCCCGCGGTGAATCGGACCGGGTTCCCTATCTCAATATCAAACGGCTCGGCGACTCGCCGCTCTTAGCACACACCATCCGCGCGGCCAAGGAAGCGAAGGGGATCGACCGGATCATCGTGTCGACCGACGATGAGACGGTTGCGGAGATCGCGCGCGCTCATGGCGCCGAGGTTCCGTTCCTGCGCCCGAAAGAGTTGTCCGGCGATCTTTCGAGCTTGATGCCGGTGGTGCGTCACGCGGTGACCGAGTCGGAGAAAGGTCATCCGGCCGCGGATATCGTCGTGATCCTTCAGGCGACCACACCGTTTCGACAGGCCCGCAGCGTGGACGAAGCGATCGCGAAGATCGTCACCGGCAAGTTCTCCGCGGTAGTTTCCGTGACCTCTGATCTGTCTCTGCGTTGGAAGGCTGACGACGGCCTGCTCCAGCCGTTGTTCGACCGCGCGGGACGTCGCGACGAGCAGGAGCCCGTCTATCTGGAGAATGGCGCCATCGTCGCCATCAAGCGCGACGTGCTGGAAAAGGACGCCCGCTTTGGC
This sequence comes from Vicinamibacteria bacterium, assembly GCA_039916365.1. Lineage (GTDB taxonomy): Bacteria > Acidobacteriota > Vicinamibacteria > Fen-336 > JAGNNV01 > JAGNNV01. The sequence goes on along the minus strand of JBDSLN010000099.1, from coordinate 4,078 downwards.
GACTCGGTGGGCTTCGTGGTCCTCGACAAGCGTGAAGGTTTCACCGTCCACGACCTCGAAGACTTCTGGATGGCGGAACGCCTGCTGCGCGAGCCGCGCGTCCTGTTCCGCGTCGATGGCAGCCGCGTCATGGGCATGGGCCATGTCTATCGCTCGCTCGCGGTGGCCGAGGCCTTGCGCGAAGGCTCGCGCGCCGAAGTCGCCTTCTTGATGAGCGCGGACCACGCCGAGGGCATCGCCACGGTTTCCAAGAGCGGCTATCCGGTGCGCGTCTTCAAGCCCGGCGGCCTCGATACGCTGGTCGAGTCGATTCAAGATTTTGCGCCGTCGGTGGTCATCAACGACCTGCCTTTGGTCGAGGAAACTTATCTGCGCTCGCTCGCCCGGCTGGGAGCCCTGACCATCAATCTCGTCGATACGCTCGATGACCTGGAGCGCGTCTCGCGCGACGCCCAGTTCGTGATCTCGGTGATGAACGAAGATCGCGAGACCCCCGAAGGTTTCTACGGCGGTCCGGCGTTTGCGATTCTGCGGCGGCACTTCCAAGGCCGGGAAAAGGCCGTGCGAGAGAAGCCGATCAAGATTCTGCTGACCTTCGGTGGCGCGGATCCACAGGCCCTGACCCTCAAGGTCGCGCGCGCGCTGGCTCCTTTGACGAAGGATGTCCAGGTCGTTTCAGTGGCTGGACCCGCCTTTCCGCATACGAAGATGTTCGAGGCTCTGCAGAGGACACTCGGCACGGACCTGCCGCTCATCCGAGGCATCGACGTTCAGATCGCCGATCTCATGCTCGATTCCGACCTGGTGCTCTGCTCCGGCGGAATGTCGGTTTACGAGATCGCGGCTCTCGGAACCCCCGGGGTGGTTCTGTCGCAGAACGCGCGGGAAGATCGGCGCATGCGAGAATTCACGAGATTCGGCACCATTGAGTACCTGGGTCTTGGCGTGGATGTCGATGAATCCACGATTCTTGAGACGGTCAGGCGCTTGCTGGCGGATCGCGAGAGACGGCAGGCCATGAGTGCGAAGGGCCAGAGTCTTGTGGACGGGTACGGTGCGGCACGCGCCGCCGAGATCGTCCTTGAACAGGTTCAGACGGGCAGGGAAGGAAAGCAATGAAAGTCTTCATCACGGGCGGCGCGGGATTTGTCGGAGGCCACCTCTCGGAGACTTTTCTGAACGCGGGTCACGAGGTCAGCATCCTCGACGACCTGTCGACTGGGTCCATCGAGAACATCGAGCCCCTCAAGAGCAACAAGAATTTCTCTTACGTCATCGACAGCGTGATGAACGAGAGCCTCACCGCCGAGCTGATCGACCGCGCGGACGTGGTGGTTCATCTCGCGGCCGCGGTGGGCGTCAAGCTCATCGTCGAAAGTCCGGTGCGCACCATTGAGACCAACGTGCACGCCACCGAGATTGTCCTGCGCCACGCGAACAAGAAGCGGAAGAAGGTTCTCATCGCGTCGACCTCCGAGGTCTACGGAAAGAGCACCGACGTTCCTTTCCGCGAAGACGGCGACCTGGTGATGGGTTCGTCCGCGAAGGGCCGCTGGAGCTACGCGTGCAGCAAAGCGATCGACGAGTTCCTCGCCCTCGCGTATCACAAGGAGCGCAAGCTTCCGGTGGTTGTCTTCCGCCTCTTCAACACGGTGGGCCCGCGTCAGACCGGCCGCTACGGCATGGTCATTCCGAACTTCGTGCGCCAGGCGATTTCCGGGGTGCCGATCACGGTTTACGGCGACGGCCTGCAGCGTCGCTGCTTCACCGACGTCTCCGACGTGGTGGGCGCGCTCTTGAAGCTGTCCGAGTCCGAGAAAGCGATCGGACAGGTCATCAACATCGGCAACGACTCGCGTGAAGTCTCCATCCTCGATCTCGCCAAGCTGATCAAAGACAAGACGAAGTCATCCAGCGAGATCGTCATGGTGCCGTATTCGCAGGCCTACGAAGAGGGCTTTGAAGACATGCCTCGTCGCATTCCTGACCTGACCAAGATCAAGAAGATGATCGGCTACGAGCCGAAAATCGGGCTCGACGGCATTCTTGATCGCGTGATCGCGCACTTCATGACGGACCAGCGACGCGTCTGAGGTTCGGCGGCGCTGCGTGACCGCTGAGCGCATCGACAAAAGGGCCCGTATCGACCCCTTCACCAAGGCCCGCTCGTGACGACGCCGGCCGAGAGCTCGATACCGCCGCCGAAGTCGGGATCGGCGCTACAGAAGCTCGCGAAACTCTCGCTCGCGTATGCGACGGGCGACGTTCTGGCCCAGGGAATCAACTTTCTCCTGGTGCCGTTGTACATGGCCTTCCTGGAACCGGAAGACTACGGATCACTTGCGCTGCTGTTCCTGCTCTCGGTGATGCTGAAGACGGTGTTCCGTCTCGGCCTGGACCAGGGATTCTTCCGGATCTACTACGACGTGAAGGAAGAGGATCGCTCGCGCTTCGCTGGAACGGTCGCGATCTTTTCGGCCGTCCTCGCCTCCTCGGTGTTCGTCCTTGTCTGCGCGTTTGCGAGGCCGATATCCGTGGCGCTCTTTCAACATCCGGACGCGGTCTTGTGGGTGCGTCTGGTGGCGGTGGACCTGTTGGCATCGTCGTTCGTTTTTGTCCCGCTCGCTCTGTTCCGCATCGAAGGGAAAGCCTCGCTCCTCTCCACTTTTTCGATCCTCCGCAATCTTGCGAATACGGTGGTGAAGGTCATCCTGGTCCTGATGGGCTACAGCGTGACGGGAGTCCTGATCTCGGATGCGTTTGCCAGCATCCTGCTCGCGACTCTCCTGATGTTCGAACTGAGGCCGCGGATCAAACTGGCCTTCGACTGGCCGCCGTTGAGAGAAGCTCTCCGTTTCGGCCTGCCGAAGGTGCCCCACGGAATCCTGGTGCAGATGCTGAATCTTGCTGACCGGCGGATCCTCGACAACTACGTCAGTCTGGGCGAAGTCGGCATTTACTCCGTCGGCAACAACTTCGGCGGGGCGATGAAGTTTCCCCTCTCTGCCTTTGAGCCGGCCTGGCAGCCGTTCGTCTTTCAGAATGCCAAGAAAGAGGGTGGCGCCCTGGAGATCGCCCAAATTGCGACGCGCATGGCGATTCTCTTCACCGTCACCGCACTGGCACTTGCGCTGATTCTTCCTGACGTGCTGATCTTCTTAAGCCGTAATCCGAAGTATCACGGCGCCGCGCCCGTGGTGCCCGTAGTGATCCTGGCGTTTCTGCTGCAGGGATACTTCCTGCTGTCGTCGATCGGCATCACGATTGCCAAAGAGGCGCGTTACTACCCCCTCATCACTGCCTGTGCCGCGACGATCAACATCACGTTGAACGTTGCTCTGATCCCGTACTACGGAATCATGGGGTCAGCCTGGGCAACGGTCGCGGGCTATCTGGTGATGGTGGTTCTGGGATCGAGGGCTTCGAACCGGCTCTATCCGATTCCCCTTAGCTGGTCGCGCATCCTGTTGACTCTCGGCGCAGCCATCGCCGTGTTCGTCGCAGCGTCATTCTTGGGAGCAGGCTGGGTCGCCGTCAGTCTCCGATTCGCCCTCTTCCCTGCCTTCGCGTTCGCCGCATGGCGGTTTATCTACACCGGCCGCGACCGGGACGAGTTCAAGAAAGTGTTCGGCTTCTAACTAATCGATTCCTGATTCAATCAACGCCGTCTCGGGCTTGATGAAAGTGTACTGCTGCGAATCCTTCAGGATCTGCAGTACCGCGTCGACGCCGATCTCCTGGGCTGCCTTGCCGCACTCGATGTTCTGATTCGTACGCGAGACGGTGGAGTTGTCACAGCAGATCGACACGGGAACGCCGTATTCAAGCAACGTCCGGATCGGATGCGGCGTGCCCTTCTTGACCGCACCCGTGTGTTGATTCGATGAGATGCAACACTCAACCATGATCTTGTCCCTGGCGAGACGCTGCATCAGCGCAACATCCTGAGTCGCGGAGCAGCCGTGGCCCACGCGCTGGCAGCCAAGCTTTTCGATCGCCTCCCAGATGTACTTCGGAGGTCCGTCCTCGCCCGCGTGGGCGGTCAAGCCCAGCTTGCCCAGACGCGCGATCTCGTAGG
>JBDSLN010000098.1:0-4192 GCA_039916365.1 Vicinamibacteria bacterium | reverse complement strand
CGGTGCGCTTCCATGTCTGATCCAGAAGGCCTTCGAGCACTTCGGGCACCTTCCCTGCAGGGATTCTCACTTGGTCTTCCCAGGCCGCGCACTGCGCCCTTAGGTCGCCTTTGTATCCCATCTTCGTCAGCAGCTCGCCCATCTCCAATTGGAGCGCCTCAAGTTCCTTCGCGGGAGCGGGCTCCGCGGGAACGTGAAGGAAATCGCTGATCTGCGATGTGAACGGAATGCCGGCATTGCGCCACTTGATGAAGGCGAGCGTCGAGTGCGCTAGGTCGTCGTAGTAGCGACGACGATCCGCTTCGGGCAGAGATGAAGCTTCCGCCCGAAGAGTCGAGAAGCACGCCGCGGCTGCGTTGTAGGTTGAGAACGAATCGGCGGTGTAGCGACGATCGAGGTCGAGGTTCACCACCGCAAGACCTTCACCGTCGGCACTCTCCTTCCGATACAGAGCGTCGAGACCGAGAAGCGCGGTCATCATCCGACGACCGTACCCGAGCGTTGTTTCACTGAGCATCTAGCGCGCGAGCATATGCAAAGACATTGCTAGAAAGGCCGCCGCCGCTCTTTCATCGCCGCAGCGATCAGCCTGACCGGAATGGAGCCGTAGGAAAGGAACTCGTCATGGAAGCCCTTGAGCGAAAACTCCCGACCCTGCAGCCGCTGCATCTCTGAACGCAGCCGATGAATCGCGTCACGGCCCATCAGGTACATCACTGCGGTGGCCGGGAACATGCTGTTCTTTACCGCCTCCGACATCGCAGCTGCCCGCGGCATCAGGGCGTCCTCTTCGTAGAACCTCGCAGCCTGATCGAGTGTCCATTCACCGCGATGGACCTTCACGTCGACGATCGCCCTTGCGCACATTCTGGCGCGGCCCTGGCGCTCCGCGTAGCGTTCCAGCGGAGTCAGAAATCCGGCCTCGCCCATCAGGTCGGTTGCGTAGCAAGCCCATCCCTCCGCCATCGTGCCGCCACACAGCAAGGCAATTCGAGAGGCGCAATCCACCGCTGCCATCCGGCCGATGCGCGACGCGGCGCGGAAGGCGTGGAAGTTCTGGACGTGATGGCCGATGCCACCATGGTGAACCACGTGGTTCAGCTTGATGACGGAATCGTTGTGCGCTTCCAGGAAGGCTCGCTGCGAGTCAGCGGTTGGTGTCGCATCAAGCGTAGGGATGAGGTACTCGTGGATGGGCGGGCGCGCTGACGGGACGGCCGCCGGCGAGCGGTAGAAGAGAAAATAGAGATGCGGAGCCGCCGACTTGACCCACGCGGGCCGAGCGACGTAACGGACCGGGAAATCGGGCCACGACAAAAGCCCCTTGGAGTCCGCCAGCGTGCGTGACTCTTCCCAAACCCTTTGATACTGGCCCTCGTACTGATTGGCCGTCGCACAATGCTCTTTGAGCAACGCAAGCACTTCCGCGGGTGTGTTCACGCCGAACTCCTTCGCGCGGGTGACCAGGTCGGCCTTCACCTCCACGAGTTCGGCTCGCGCGTAGCGCTCGATCTCGGCCGCGCCCTCAGCCAGGAAGTGCCCCTCGGCCAAATTCAGCGCCAGGGCTTCCTCTCCAGCAGCAACATCCCCCCTGGGATGGGCCGCCAACTCCAACTCCAGGTACCGCCGAAAGTCGACGGTTGCCTCTCGGGCGACCTCGATCGCGCGGAGGGCGGTGGCCTCTGACATCCCGGCCAAGCTCGGCAAACCGTCTGCCAGCAGCGCCAGCAGTCCGTCGGTTTCTCGAATCGCCCGGTCCGTCCAGGCCGCGGGAGCCGCATCCACATTTGCTTTCACCTGCGCGAAGAACGCAGGAAGGGCGTTCATGCGCTCGACCGACGCTTCAACGCGCTCCGCCAGAGGAGCGAAGTCGGTGAGAAACAGAGAGATCAACCCAAAGGCCGCTTCTCCGGTGTAGAGACTGGGATTCCCGCGCTGAAAATGACGGCCCTTCATCTCGCTCATCTGAATGCGCAACGCGCCGGTCGCGAGGCAGACATCGTGCCGCTCGGCCACGCTGAGGGACGCGACATCCAAAGCCGAAGACTCCGCCAGGAGCGAATCGATCACCGACCTCGCCCCCTCTCTGCCCCGCTCCGAGTAGTCCGGCAGTCGATGGTCCCAGCCGCGTTCGCCAACGAACGTGGCGCCCACCGGATTCGACCGGTAGGAGTGGTCAAAGAACCGATCGAGCCATTGAGTCGCGGCGGCGACAGGTTTCTCCACCGACATTTCACGAGACGAAGAACGGAGAGAAGGGACTACTTGTCGCTCAGCTTGCCGACCGTGCCCTTACCCACACGCGGACCCTTGTTGTCACGGGCAGGCGCGTGATCGAGGTTCGCCACACGGCGACCCGTCTCGTAGATCAACAGGCTGATGCGAGCCATCTTCTCGAACAGGATTTTCTCGACGCTGTCGGTGTTCGCGTGATAGTTGTCGTGAAGCCCAGTCGTGTAGAAGACGATCGGAATTCCCTTCGCCGCATAGCTGTAGTGATCGCTGCGGTAGTAGACCTGCTCCGGATCCGCCGGATCGTTCAACACATAGTCGATCTTCAGAGGCGTCTTCGAGCTCGTGTTCGCGTCTTCACTGAGATTGTGGAGCTCAGTGCTGATGCGGTCAGAACCCACGAGATAGACCGTACTCGCCTCGGATTCCCGGTCCTTGTCGTTGCGGCCGACCATATCGATGTTGAGCTGCGCCACAAACTTGTCGATCGGAACCGTCGGATAATCGGCGAAGTAGCGCGAGCCAAGGAGGCCCTTCTCTTCACCGGCGTGCCAGACAAAGATCAATGAGCGCTTCGGTTTGGGGCCGGTTGCGAAGGCCTTCGCCAGCGATAGCAGCGTCACCGTGCCCGAACCGTCGTCGTCGGCGCCGTTCCAGATCCGATCTTCGATCGCGGTCGGGGTAACACGGCCGACCGCGCCCAGACGACGCTTTCCAGTGGGGTTCTGCTCCGTCACGGGCGCCTCGACCATCTCGCCTTCGGCATACCCAACGTGATCGTAGTGCGCGCCGAAGCCGACGTAGGTGTCTTTCAGCTTCGGATCCACGCCGTTGATGACTCCGATGACGTTGCGAGTGAACTGCGTCCGCACCACCGTGTAGTCCGCATCGACGCCAAACGTGATCGAGACGCCTTTGAGCGAAACCGCGGGGAGAGGCTCCTGAGCCGCGGCCTTCGCCTTCAGATCGGCATACTTCACGTCGGAGGCGCTGAAGAGGAACTCAAAAAAGTCGTCTTGAGCCGTAACCGCCGGCGGGATCATCGTGTCAAGACGCTGAACCGTGGTGAAATCGGGAGTCGGGAGCGCCTGCTGACCGAAGCCGCCGCCACCGCCCCCCGGTCCAGTCGCCGGACTCGCGCCGGGCGATGGAGAAGGAGACGCGGAAGGAGATGGATTCGCGGCGGGAGCAGGCGCGCCGGGCGGACGGAAGGGCAACGGGACAGGGCCGATGCTAGCCACGGCCTTCATGGTGTCGGTACTGAAACGAGCACGACCACCGAGAAGACGGCGCACCTCGGGAGCCTCCGCTCCCTTCGGGCCACGCTGGCCGAGGAACACGACCACCTTGCCGGAAACGGTGCGGCCCTTGAAGTCGTCGTAGTTCAGCGCAGGCAGAGTCGCGCCGTAGCCGACGAACTCGATCTGGTCGGACTTCAGCGTCTGCTTACCGCCCGAGTTCTTCGGGAAGGTGATGCCTTCCCCGTCCTTGAACGTGCGCGACTGTCCGTTCACCGTCACGGTGATGTTGGAGCGGCTGGTCGACTTCACGCCCAGCACGGAGACGCGCTGGAAGTACGAACCGTTGTCTCCGCCCGGCTTGACCTTCATCGACTTGAGTTCGTTCGCGATGTAGGAGGCGGCGAGACCCAGCCCCTCGGTGAAGGTGTTGCGACCCTCGAACTCATCGGACGCGATCGCGGTGAGCCAGGTCTTCAGCTCGGCGGCGGTGATGGTTTTGGCGCCGCCCATGGCGACCTGCGCCTGAGCGGTTGAGTACGGCAGAGCCGCGATGCCCAGGGCCACGGCTGTGCCCAAAGCAAGAACGCGGCGTTTCGAAAGATGAATCATTTGTTCTCCAGGTTGATGAGGATTTCTTAGGATGAGATGGGGCGAATTAGAGCTGGCGCGCGGTGGCTTCGCAGCTCGAGACGTCGAACTTGCCCGGAGCCTCGATGTTC
>JBDSLN010000097.1:0-10500 GCA_039916365.1 Vicinamibacteria bacterium | reverse complement strand
AAGAGGAATCGATGCGGGAGCAGGATCGTCCGTGCGCGCGTCAACCACATCGACGTTCTCCGCGCGCCTCACCTTTGGATCGAGCAGAAGGACAACGGTTGAGAGTGACTCGACTTCCGACACGTCTCGTATCACCGCGGGCTGACCGGGCCTTGAAAGGGCCAGGCGGTACGGCGGGGTGCCCTTGCGAAGGGAGAACTGACCCGAGGCATCACTCACCACGATTTGTTCTTCAAGACGGATTTCGACGCCCGCCAGCAGGGCTCCAGAGACGCTGTCCCTGATTTCGCCCCGGATGTTCTGGGGCTCAGGCATGGACGAAGCCCACGCGTCGCCCGTACCTGCGACAAGCATCCCCGCCGCCAGGGCGAGGGCGAGAGGTCGATCGAGCAGGTTTCTCATTTCACGCAGATTCTACTCAAAAACTATTCAAATACTAAAATATCGAAACCCCCCGCACGATCTGTCGCGCCGCTTTCCGCCCGCTTCGGCTGGCGCCTTCGATCCAGGGCGCGTTCATGTAATCGCCGCACAGATACAGTCCCTGCTGTCCCTGTCCGTCGCGGAGAAAGTCTTTCACGCGCGTGATGTGTCCGCAGTCGTACTTCGGGATGGCCTCGGGCCAGCGCTGCAGGTCATAGGGTCGCACCGAGTCCGCCACCGTCCGCAGATCGGAATTCAGCATGAGCAGTTCCTTCCTCACGGACTCGAAGATGTGCTCGTCGTTCTCGTTCATCAGTCTCAGTGCGGCTTCCTCGTGCAGGCCGACGTTGACCAGGGACGTGCCTTCGTGCGTGGTGTGGTCGCCCTTCAACGATTCGTTCGTGAACTCGGAGATGACGGAGTTCTCCACGTAGGGGACGTAGAAGCAATGGGTGCGCCCCAGGGTTTCCTTGGGAATCCGGAAGGAGACATTGATGGTGGCGGCACTGCGGGTTTGCGCGAGCAGAGTCCGGTGCGGCCCGGGTGAGTCCTTAAGCATCCCGAGCGCGGCGAGCGGGGTCACCGCCAGCACCACGCGGTCGAAGAGCGAACTCGCGTTTTTAGAGTCCACCCGCCAGCCGCCCCCCTCCGCATGGATGGCTTCGACCGGACAACCGCGATGAACAATCAGCCGGGAGGCTATGGCTTCAGGGATCGCCTTCATATCGCCGTTCGCGTACAGAACGCTGAAGTCACGCGCGGGATCGGCCATCATGCTGAAGAGGGACAGGAAGGCGGCGAGGCTGAGCTCGTTCGAGCGCGAGAACATCATGCAGGTGTTGAACGAATCGAGGATGTAGTCGGCGAATTCGGGACCCACCTCACGCTGAGCAAAGGCGTACGCATCCTCCCGGTTTAACTCGTCGGGCGCAAGGCCGAGGTCGAAAAAGTCGAGGCCTTGGTGAGAGCTTCGAACCTTCACCACAAAAGCCAGGAACCGAAAGCGGCTGAGCAGACTCAATGCACCCATGCGGAAGATGCTACGTATCGACTTGAAGTTCATCGAGTACGCCCGACCCGCCCGATAAACCATGTGAGGCACCGGACTCGCTTGCCGCCGCTCGATTCCCATTTCCTCCGCCAGGGCGTTCACGCCAAGGTAGGCGCGGATCAGAAAATTAGCGCCCACGTCAAAGGCCAGGCCGTCTTTGGTGCGAGTGTTCATGCGCCCCCCCACACTCGCCTCGCGCTCGAAGACCTCGACCTCGACTCCCGCCTTGTGCAGCTCCCACGCGCAGGTCAGCCCCGCAATACCGCCGCCGATCACAGCCACTCTCACCACTTCAACCTTCTCACGAACTCACGTTCGCCGACACGGTCAACTGAAACCCGGGCGTATCGTGTGCTTCGGCGAGGGGGACAGCAATTGGGTGAACGAGGACACAGACCGCAGACCTCACGAGCATGGCGAGCTGCCTGTATCGGGCCCCTTACCGTGCTGCTCGCGGCCTGTGGCAGTGAAACGCCCGGACCGAGCCCGACCAATTCAGCCACTGCGACCACGGCCGCCAACGGAGTGAGAGTGTCTGCGGTCGAAGCCGTCTTCGACGCGAACTGCGGCCGCAACGACGTGGGGACCACGTTCGTCAACGCTGAAGTAGAGCCGCATCTGGCGATCAATCCGTCGCGGTCTTCGAATCTGATTGCGGCGTGGCAACAGGACCGCTGGTCGAATGGCGGTGCGCGCGGCCTGGTGGTGGCGGCTTCCAACGACGCGGGGGCCACCTGGACAATGCGCGCTCTTCCCTTCTCGCGCTGTGCAGGCGGCGCGTTCGAACGGGCATCCGATCCGTGGGTCACCATCGGACCCACGGGCATCGCGCAGTTCATGTCTCTCTCGATCACGGGCTCGGTCTTCGCGCCCGGGTCGACGAACGCGATGCTGGTGTCGCGCTCCACCGACGGCGGCTTCGCCTGGTCTCCCCCTCAAACCTTGATCCAGGACACACCGCCCTTCTTCAACGACAAGAACTCGATGACGGCCGACCCTTACGACGCCCGCTACGTCTACGCCGCGTGGGACCGTCTTGAACAGAACAACGGAGGCCCCGCATATTTCGCGCGCTCGACCGACAGCGGCATGAGCTGGGAACCCGCGCGCGTGGTCTATAACCCCGGCAACACGAGTCAGATCATCGGCGCAGAAATCGTGGTCACGACAGAGGGCGACCTCCTCTACTTCTTCACGAGGATCGACCAGGCAGGATCTCAGACTCAGTCCTCGGTCGTTTACATACGATCACGGAACCGGGGCGAAACCTGGAGTGCGCCGGGTGTGGTCGCTCGCCTCCTGCCCGTCGGCACGCGCGATCCGGAAACCGCGACAGTGGTGCGCGACGGGGCGACTCTGATGCACGCAGCGGCGGGCCCGGGCACCATCGTCGTGACCTGGCAGGATGCGCGCTTCACCAATGGCGCGCGCGATGGAATCGCTTTCTCGCAGTCGCGCGACGGAGGTCTGAGCTGGAGCGATCCCGTCGCGATCAACGGAGCGCCTTCGGCCGCCGCGTTCACTCCGCAAGTGCAAGTCGGGGGCGACGGCCTGATCAGCGTTGGCTATTTCGATCTGCGCGCGAACACACCTGATCCGACGACCTTGCCGACGCAATACTGGATGGCGCGATCGGCAGATGGCCGCACCTGGACGGAGACGAGGATCGCGGGTCCCTTCAACCTCGCGGGCGCGCCCAACGCCGGCGGCCTCTTCATCGGCGACTACGCGGGCCTCGTCGCCGCGGGCGCGTCGGCGTTGTCCCTTTTGGCCATCAGCGGCGACGACGTGAACAATCGAACCGACATCTTCTTCTCGATCGCCACCCTGATCCGAGCTTCGAGCATGCCCGGACTGGCCGGTGGGTATCGCGCCCTGGAGGGACCGAAGGTGCCCTCCGATGAGCTGGCGCGCAAGTCGTCTGACGAAATCGTGCGGAATCTCGGGCGAAAGATGACCATCCGCCCGCGCGAGCCTGACCGGCCGCGCTAGTGTCCCGTACCAGAAGTACAGTGCATAAGTCGGCGCCGAGGCGCGCGGAGCGCAAGCGCGCCGAGGAGCCGCGAATATCGCATGTATCGGGACCTTACGAGGCAGCACACTAGACTCGCGAAAACACCTCCGGAGACATTCCCCATGGCCGACTTTCTGCAACTGCGATCGCTCGTCAAGAAGAGCGGCGAACTCGAACTCTCGCTCGTGAGCATGCAGGTGCCCGAGCCCAGGCCCGGCCAGGTGCTGGTGCGCATCGAGGCAGCGCCGATCAATCCTTCCGACCTCGGCCTGCTCATCGGTCCGGCCGACATGAGCACGGCTCGCGTCACCGGCACGGCCGATCGTCCGGTCGTCACCGCGCGCATTCCTGAGGCGGCGATGAAGGGGCTGGCGGCGCGGCTCGACCAGTCGATGCCGGTCGGCAACGAAGGTGCGGGGACGGTGGTCGACGCAGGTTCGTCTGCCGCGGCGCAGGCGCTCATGGGCAAGCGCGTGTCTGTTATCGGTGGTGCTATGTACTCGCAGTACCGCGCCGTGTCCGTCGAGCAATGCATGCTGTTGCCGGAGGGTGCGACGGCGGCCGAGGGTGCCTCTTCGTTCGTCAACCCGTTGACGGCGCTCGGCATGGTCGAGACGATGCGTCGCGAGGGCCACACCGCCCTCGTGCACACTGCGGCCGCGTCCAACCTCGGCCAGATGCTCAACCGAATCTGCCTCAAAGACGGCGTGAAGCTCGTCAACATCGTTCGCAAGCAGGATCAGGAAGGCCTGCTGCGCGCGATGGGCGCCAACTGGGTGTGCAACACCGCATCGCCGACGTTCATCGAAAATCTAACCGACGCATTGGTGGGGACCGGCGCTACGATCGCCTTCGACGCCACGGGCGGCGGCAAGCTTTCGGGGCAGATCCTCGGATGCATGGAGGCAGCCTTGAACCGCACGGCGAAGGGATACAGCCCCTATGGTTCGACCACGCATAAACAGGTCTACATCTACGGCGGACTCGACACGAGCCCGACCGCGTTCGTGCGGAACTTCGGCATGTGCTGGGGCATGGGCGGCTGGCTGCTGACTCCGTTTCTGCAGAAGGTCGGGCCGGTCGTGACGCAGTCACTTAAGCAACGGGTCGCAGCCGAACTCAAGACGACTTTTGCCAGCCACTACTCGGGTGAGGTCTCGCTCGCGGGCGCCCTGCAGCCCGACGCGATCGCCGCTTACGGGAAGCGTGCGACCGGCGAGAAGTACCTGATCAACCCGAGCAAGGCCTGAGCGAAAAGCGCACCGCTACACTCTCTCGCACGCATGAGCGAACTTACACCTCCGCCGGCCCACGCCAAAGATCACTGGGGCAAAGGCACGAGTGACCCAGCCGAACGGCGCTTCCTCCGAGGCCCACGTCCGCGTGGTGTGGAGTTGAGGGAAGCAATTCGCATCTTCGCCGAGTGCGTCAAGGGCTTTCGCCGGCTCCACTTCGTGGGCCCGTGCGTCACCGTGTTCGGGTCGGCGCGCTTCAAAGAAGACCACCCATACTACGGGCTCGCGCGCGAACTCGGCGCGAAGCTCGCAGAAGCAGGCTTTACCGTCATGACCGGCGGGGGGCCGGGGATCATGGAGGCCGCCAACCGCGGCGCGAAGGATGCCGGGGGCTACTCAGTGGGCAGCAACATCACGTTGCCGGTGGAGCAAAAACCTAACCCGTACCTCGATCGCTTCGTCGAGTTTCGCTATTTCTTCATCCGCAAGATGCTGCTCGAGAAGTACTCCTACGGGTTCGTGGCCATGCCCGGCGGGATCGGAACACTGGATGAAGTGTTCGAAACGGCAGTGCTGATTCAGACCGGAAAGATGCCTGATTTTCCGCTCGTACTGATGGGCAAGAGCTTTTGGTCGCCGCTCGTCGACTACCTGCGCCAAAGCCTGCTCGCCGCGGGCACGATCGACGTGGCCGACGTGGATCGTTGGATCGTTAGCGATTCGCCGACGGAAACCGTGGAGGTGATCCGGGATCGAGTGATGAAACGCTATGGGCTGAGCTATGGCCCAAGGCCAAGGCCCCGCTGGTGGATGAGTGAGCCGTGAGTGCGGCCGCGTGCCCCACCCGCGATTCGCAGCGGGTTCTAACTGAGCGGTGGTGCGGGCTTAAACTTCACTTCACAACCCAGCAGGGGCAGGCTCTGGTCGTTGAAGCGGGATTGGATCTCCCGCATCTCCAGACCGAAGGCCATCTGGCCCCGGCTAATGAAGATCTCGGTGCGCTTGAAGGCCCAGAATTTCTGGAGCGTGGGCCAGCCCGCATTCAACGCAGTGTTGATCACCGCTGGATCCACGGCCGAGTTGGCGGTCGTCAGATGGCTCCGATAGTCCTTGAACCACAGATCGCGAAGCTCGGACTCTTTGACGACCTTCAGCCCGATGTTGTTTCGATCGACATCGCGGGCATCCACGATGACCGGCGCCTTGAAGAAGGGAGAGCTCGCGAACTTCTTGTCGACCGCGCCAAGATTCAGGTCGGGGCCGTCACCAAAGAGCGAACCCTCCAGCTTTTGGCGCCGTCGCTCGTCGACCATTTCCGAAACCAATAGCTCCGCGCCGCGGTTGTAGAGCTTCCCGGATTCCAGACCCAAACCCACGGAGCCCGTGACGCCCGATCGCTCGGGAATCGTCTCGAAGAGAACCTTAGTGGCGTTCGCCAGGAAGTTGTTGAAAGCCGCATCAGCCGCATCGGAAGAAGGGCTGTCTACGTAGGCACGCAGCGGGTCCGCGAGAGCCGAATCCGCGCCAGGTGAAAACGCAGCGGCGCGCGCGACCGATGAATGTCCCGGGCGAGACCGCTTCGTGCCTGCGGGCTGAGTCGAATCGCCGCGGCTATCGGTGAGATCCTCTAGCGTCCGTTCGCCGATGGCCGATGCGGCGCGTTCGATTGAGCGGAAAAAGGCGGCCTTGCCAAGAGAGAGAACGCTATCGCCCGGCTTGCACGGCGGCGCGGTCTGGGCGGTCGCGACGCCCGCCAGAAGGGTCGTCAGCATCAACAACAGGGTGGTCTGCTTCATCACTCTCTCCATCCGACTTTCTCACGACGCAGCGGCCGGGGCGCCCTTGTTGCGCCATGGATGGACGAAGCCAAGGCTCAGCTGACGTCAGGATCAACGCCATGCACCGGCCGTAAGCTCCGCCGAAGTCTTCTTCTGGCGGCGGTCGGCTGCCTGACTCTGGTCCCGCGGGCAGACGCGCTCGATCCTTCGCGCCGGCTCACTCAGTACGTGCAGACCATCTCTTCAGGTAGCCGCGGACGGAAGTCTGTGGATGGGGACAGGCGACGGGATCTATCAAAGGGCCGGTGGAAAGACGCGTCACTTCCAAGGACAAAACGCGGACGGCATTCCGGTGTTTGGGATGTCGGTCGAGGCGAACCGCGTGTGGATTGGATCGTCGAAAGGTTTGTTCGTTCTGCTCGACGGAACGATCTCGCGTGTTCCCCTTCCGCCGGACGTCGGGACGGACGTGGGATCGGTCTTTCGAGATCGCGAGGGACGGCTCTGGATCGGCCTGATCACTCATCTGTTGGAAGTGAAGACCGCGCCCACCGGTCCGGATCTCGCGATCGAGCGCGACTGGAGGCTGACGCAGGTGTGGGGCTCGATCCACCGCCTCCTTGAAGACCGCGACTCCAACCTCTGGATCGGCACTTATGGCGGCGGCCTTTACCGAATCGCCAATGGACAGCTCGATCGATTCTCCAACGACAGCGGTTTCCTGGATCATCGTCCGTGGGGTCTGCTCGAAGATCGTGGGGGCAGCCTCTGGGTGGGCACGCGGTCGGGCCTCGCGCGTCTGACCGACGGTCCCGCCGTGACGTTCGGATTGCAGGAAGGACTGCCCGCCGACATCAGCCGAGCGGTCTATGAAGATCTTGACGGATCGATCCTGGCCGCGACCGTTTCTGGCTTCGCGCGCATCCGGGGCAAAGAAGTTAGAAGCTTTACAAACAAAGACGGCCTCCCACCGGGCGTCGTTCGAGGATTCCTGCGTGATCGCCGCGGCCGCCTCTGGATCAATGCCGAATCGGGAGTCGTTAACTTAAAGACCTCCTCGGACTGGCCATCGAGTCGGGCACGCCCGTCACCCTGTGTCCCGGCGCACAGCCGATCACCCGCTCGAATCCGCGACGGCCGCCCCCTTCGTATTGATCAGTGAAATGAAACCGACTTTCCTTCGACTCACCCTGGGCTCGCTCTTGATCTGTCTCACCGCGGCTCCGTCCGGCTTTGCCGCCACCAGCAAACCCGGGACGGTGGCCTGGCGCGGCTGGACCGACACCGTCTTCGCGGACGCCCGGCGAGAGAAGCGTCTGGTGATCCTCGACCTCGAGGCCATTTGGTGCCATTGGTGCCACGTGATGGACGAGACGACCTACGCCGATCCCGAAGTCGCGGCAATCCTCGGCAAGGGCTACATCGCGGTGAAGGTCGATCAGGACAGCCGGCCCGACATGTCGAACCGTTACGAGGACTACGGCTGGCCCGCGACCATTCTGTTTGACTCGCACGGCCAGGAGCTCGCCAAACTCTCCGGCTACATTCCGAAGGAGCGAATGCGCGTGCTGCTTCAAGCGTTCATCGACGACCCGACGCCCGGTCCATCGGTGATCAGCGAACGCAAGCGCGTGATCGCCATGGGGCCGAGTGCGCTCGCCCCATCCACGCGCGCGGAGTTGATCAAGGATCACACCGACAACTACGACGTGAAGTACGGAAGCTGGGGCACCGTGCAAAAGTTCCTCGCCTCGGATCCGATGGAGTACACAATGGAGCTTGCGGGGACCGGCGATGTGAAGGCGCATCAAATGGCCATCCAGACCCTCGACGGCCAGCTCTCGCTGATCGATCCAGTCTGGGGGGGCGTGTATCAGTACTCGCACGGTGGTGTGTGGACGAACCCGCACTTCGAGAAGATCATGTCGGTTCAGTCGACGAACCTGCGCATCTATGCGCTCGCATTCGCGCAGTTTCAAGATCTGAAGTACCGCACGGCCGCCGTGTCGGTCCGCCGGTATCTAAAGACCTTTCTCACTTCGCCGCAGGGCGCCTTCTTCACCAGTCAGGACGCGGATCAGAAGCAGGGCGAACACGCGGGCGAATACTTCGCACTCAATGACGCGGGCCGACGCAGAGGCGGGATGCCGCGCATCGACACCAACATCTACGCTCGCGAGAATGGCTGGGCCATCGAAGCGCTCGCCGCGGCCGGGGGCCTGCTCGGAGAGAAGGAGTGGGTCGACGAGGCCGTTCGCGCCGCCGATTGGATCATCCAGAACCGCAGCCTGCCTGGCGGGGGGTTCCGTCACGGCGGGCTCGCGCCTTCGGCAACGGTTCCCGGCCCGTACCTTGGCGACACGCTCGCGATGTCGCGCGCGTTCCTGCAGCTCTACGCGACCACCGCGGATCGGGTGTGGCTAAAGCGAGCCGAAGAGTCTGCCAAGTTCATCGCGACCAACTTCGCATCACCCACGGGCAAGCCCGGCTTCGTCACCGTGAAGGCCCGAACCGGCGCGGCACTGACTCCCCTGCCTCAGCGCGACGAGAACATTCAGATGGCGCGTTTCGCAAACCTTCTGTCTCACTACACCGGCAACAAAGAGTATCGAACGTGGGCCGACAAAGCCATGACCTTCCTGTCCGCGCCAGAGGTGGCCGAGCGACGTCCGGCCGCCGGTGTTCTTCTTGTCGATCGCGAGCTGACGAGCGACCCGACCCACATCACCATCGTCGGCTCGAAGACCGATCCAGAGGCGCAGCGCCTCTTTGCGAGCGCGCGCCAGTTCGCGGGGACGTACATGCGCATCGAGTTCTGGGACAACGCCGCCGAAGGTCCCATGCCGAACCCCGACGTGACGTATCCGCAACTCAAGCGCGCGGCGGCGTTCGCCTGCGCCTCGGGCCGATGCTCGGCGCCCATCTACGACGCACCAAAGATCGCCGAAGTGGTGAATCGGTTTCAAAAGGCGGAATAGCCGTCATCGAACTCAGTTGTCGGTCGAACGTGAGGTTTGCTGCCTGACCTCCAGGGCGCGCGCCGCGACTCCCCGGATCATGCCGCTGAAAATCAGCGCGTGAAGGGGATAGAGCACATACCAGTACAGCCAGCCCGCGAGTCCGCGCGAAGCGAAGAAAGCCGTTTGAGAAAGAAGCGATCCGCCGCCCGCGTGCGGTGTCACCTCGAACTGAAGCCAGGCCTTGCCCGGAACCTTCATTTCCGCGCGCAGCCGCATCAGATGATCTTTCTCAATGGCTTCGACGCGCCAGAAGTCGAGTGCGTCGCCCACGCGCAGCCAGTCAGGATGGCGACGGCCGCGGCGCAGCCCCACTCCACCGATCATGCGGTCCATGAAGCCGCGGACCTCCCACGCCCGATTCATGTAGAGCCAGCCGCGATCGCCGCCGAGGCCGAGAAAAGCGCGATAGACCTCGCTGGGTGAAGCGTTCACGATCCGTTCACGATGTTCGCGGATCATGCCTTTCTCATTGGTCAGCGCGACCGGCGTGACGTCGCCGTGCGACACGCCAAGTGCGTCGCTCCACCTGGTCTCGACATCGCTCGCCTTCAACTTGGCGAGGACGCGGTCCACCGCGGTCTTGTAATCGACCGGCTTCACTTCGGGGAACATCGTCAACGCGACAGGATCGCGGACGACGTTCTCGTTGCGCAGACCTTCGATCAGCGGACGCGCGATGGACGCGGGAATTGGGGTGACCAGATTCACCCAGTAGGACGACAGACGCGGGGTCAGGAACGGGACGGCGATCATCCAGCGCCTGAGACCACGCACCTCGGCGTACTTCGTCATCATCTCGCCGTACGTCAGGACCTGCGAGCCGCCGATCTCGATGATGCGGCCAGCGCTCTGGGGCCTGGTCAGCGCGCCCATGAGGTAGGCGAGCACCTCGCGAATGGCAATGGGCTGGGTGCGGGTGTAGACCCAGCGCGGGCAGATCAACACGGGCAGGCGCTCGGTCAGGTAGCGAACCAGCTCG
>JBDSLN010000096.1:0-5662 GCA_039916365.1 Vicinamibacteria bacterium | reverse complement strand
GGTTCCTACATCAACGGAGCGGTTCTTCCCGTTGACGGCGGCCATCACGTCGCTTTGATCTAGTGTCACGTAACAGAAGTACGTCACATAATTCGCCGCCGATGCATCCCGGATCGCTGCGTTGCTCGTCGTTGCATATGCAGGATATGCGACCTCCTCGGCGCCGTGCGTTCCGGGCGCCTCGACGCCGACTTATGCAACGTACTTCTGTTACGGGACACTAGGACGCGGGCGAAGGACCTTGGGAAGACGAACTACTTCGCGGGCGACTCGATCACGACGCCGGTTGCTTCAATGGAGACCGGCGCTCCCGCTGCCTTAGCACCCTCGCCTTCCAGGTGCTCGATCTCTTTGCTCGAACGTTTCTTCACGAGGACCTTGCCTTCAAGCTTCACCTTCTGGCCCGCGGAATTCTTGGGCACGAAGAAGGAATACCCCTCGAAGGAAACATGGACACTGTCCTTGCCCTGTTCGAGCTGCAGCCAGCAGCCTTTCTCGGCGCAGACCGCCTTGATCGTGCCTTCAAGAGCGACGGTCTGACCGGCCTCCGCCTTCGCCAGAACGGCGGCGACGGTGGTTTGAGGAAGGCCCTTGAGGGGCTTGCCAAAGGTCCGGGCATCGGCCGAGCCCTGGGTGACGAGAAGAGCGGTGAGTGAGAGAGCGAGAAGGGTGCGCATGGAAAACCTCGATATTGCTGAACGGGAAGGAAACGTGAGGACGACGACGAAGCATAAATCGAGAGCGCGCAGGGCGCGTCCAGGCGTAACACGCGACGGAAGCCGCTGTTCGGTGCGATTGACGACGGGGCGTTTGCGGACCGCACCCCCGACGGCGCGCAGTCTACCCTTGGGAGGATGCGGGATCCCTTCATCAGGGTGTATGGTTTCCGGTGGTGGCGAACATGACGGTTGTCGCCGTGTTACTGATCAGCCTCGGTCAGGCGCCCGCGGCCCCTGTGCCGTTTCTCGACTGCGCTGCCGTGGTTTCCGCAGAGGCGCATGACAGTGCGGTTTCGAAATTTAAGACGGGAGAAGCAGCCATCCAAGCGTCGAAGTGGGCCGAGGCCGAGGCTGCGCTCCTGAAGGCGGTGGCCTTCGATCCGCAGCTCGCCCTCGCGCACTATGGTCTCGGTCAGACGTACATGGCGCAGCAGCGCTATCAGGAGGCGACGCAGGCTTTCGAGACCTCGCGCGAGGCCTTCCGATGCACGCCGCTATCCGCGGAGGAACGAAAGCGCCGGGTCGAGGAAGTCCGTGAGCTGCGCGACACGGTCCGGTCTCTCGATCAGCGGCGGCTCAAGGAAATCGGGGCGAAGTGGAAGGAGGCGAATGGCGACATGCTGACGCCGGGAAACCGCATGCGCACGGTGCAGGACGCGGAGCGGCGGCTCGAGCAGCTCGAGGCCTCCTTGAAGGACGTCGACCCCTCACCGCCGGGCGTGACCCTGGCCCTCGGGACAGCTCTCTTCCAGACCGGGGCCATCGCCGAGGCGGAGACCGCCTTTCGCGCCGTTCTCGGGAGGGACCGCCTCTCAGGCGACGCCCACCACAACCTCGCCCTCATCTGCGCCATCACTGATCGCCTTGAGGAGGCAGAACGGGAGATGGCTGCGGCGGAGAAAGCCGGCGTGCCGATCCATCCCCGGCTGAGGGAAGAGATCGAGCGTCGCAAGCGCCTGAAGGCGCGGTGACTCTTACCTGCGCGCGAGTCCCCTCGAAGGGAGGCTTCGCGCTGGCCGGATGGAGGGTGAACCCATCGAGGGAGCCTGGGGAGCGTCTCAACTTCGGATCCGCGTGACATTGACCGGTGCGCGTCCAGGCGCACATTTCAGTCCTGATCTCGTCAAGACTAAAGTTCCACCATGACTGGGTCCGCCACCAAGCCAAATCCCTCCGCGATTGACGCGCTCGGCGAAGCCATTTCGCACATGCGCGCGAAGCTGTTTCCTTTCAGCTTCCTCGGCTGGCTGACCCTGGCCTTCGTCAGCCTCATCGAGAGTTGCGGTTCGTCCGGCGGGGGCACACCCAATCCAGGGAGCCAGATGGGCGGAAAGTTCCGGCCGCCGTCGTTCGACAATCCAGCCCAGCTCATTGAGGAGGTCTCCGCGTGGATCGTGTCGCACATGGTCCTCCTGGTCGGTGTGGTGCTTGTGATCATGCTGTTGTCGCTGGTCATCGTATGGCTGCGTTCGCGGATGATCTTTGTCTATCTCGACGACGTGGCGACCGGACGGTTCGACCTCGTTCGGCCATGGAAGCAACACGCGGCCCTCGCCGATTCATTTTTTGGAATGAGCCTCATTGTGCAGGGCGCGATGTTCATCCTCATCCTGCTGATCGCCGCCATGGGCGTGCTCTTCATCGTGTGGGCGGGGACCAGGGATTTGGGAATAGGCGCCATCGCCATGGGCATCATTCCGCTTGCCTTTCTCTTCGTGGTCTCACTGCTCGCGGCGGGCGTCGTGAACATGTTCCTCCGTGATTTCGTGGCACCCATCCAGGTGTCCCGCGATATCGGCGCGCGCGATGCGGGGGGAATCTTTGTGTCGATGTTCTCAGCACGTCCCGGTCTTTTCGTCGGCTATGCGCTTCTTCGTTTGGTCGTCGGAATCGCGGTGGCCATCGGAATGGCGATTGTCGGATGCATGACCTGCTGCATCGGGTTCCTCCCCCTGGTCAATCAGATGCTCTTCCAACCTGTGTACTACACAGAACGCGCCTGGTCGTTGAGGCTTCTGGCCCAGTTGGGCGACGACGTCATCCACAAAGTGATACCGCCTCCCGCTGCTGCCTACGAAGAAAACAGCAGCGATGAGCCAACCGGCCCCATCGATTTATCGGCGATCGACTTCGACAAGCCCTACCCTCAGGGTTAGCGCGCT
This sequence comes from Vicinamibacteria bacterium, assembly GCA_039916365.1. Classification (GTDB taxonomy): domain Bacteria; phylum Acidobacteriota; class Vicinamibacteria; order Fen-336; family JAGNNV01; genus JAGNNV01. The sequence goes on along the minus strand of JBDSLN010000096.1, from coordinate 2,781 downwards.
AGCGCGCGCATCTCGGACGCGACGAGCGACACCGGCATCATGCCGGCCGCGTGGAAGTCATCGAAGAAACGCCGCAACGAGAAAGCCGCGCCCTGCTCGTGATGCAGATCGCCCATCAGCGTTTCGATCTGCAACTTGCCCGTGAGATAGCTCGTGCCATAGCCAGGCTGCTGAAGATAGAGCTGTTGCTCACCCCAGTTGGTGCCGCCGTCTTCAAGCAGCCAACCGCGAGGCGTATTCACGGACGCGAAATGACGAGCCTGATCGACGTTGAGTTCACCGCTGTGAACTTTCAACCCGGCCAGACCGCGGGCCGCGCGGTTCGCGACCAGCATGTAGACCAGCTCACGCGAGCGGGGATGGTCGTTGAAGAGTCCCGCGCCCATCAGGATCTCCTCTGCGGCGGTGGCGAGGCCTTCCGCGCGCGAATCCCAGATGTTGTAGAGCGAAGGCGTCTGACGAATGATGCTCGGATGCGGCTCGTGGGCGGCGCGCGCGCGGTCGAACCAGTGGGTCCCGTGGCAACGCATCACCCGCGGATCGCGGATCTCGATCTGCGCGAAGAAGTCACGCCCCTTCGCGGCTGGAAATCCGCCTTCGCGTTCCCGAAGCGCCTGATCCATCCAGGGCTTGATCGCCATGACGTTGGTCGACTCCAGGAACTTCATGAAGTCCGTTACGCCCCGACCGAAGAGCCGGTGAAGTGCTTCGGCATCCTCAATGGGCTGCTGTTCCGGCAGTGTCTTATTGTCGTGCTCGGCAAGCGCCAGATACGCACGGGCGCGGGACAGCTCGCGCTCCATCAGCAGCACTTCCTCGGCGTAGGTGAATGGGCTTAGATGGACATGCTTCATGTACCAGTCGTAGTTGACGACCCCTACGCCTGCCTTCCCATGTTTCTGAGGCAGACCTTCGTCCAGCCAGGCGCCAAACCCCACATAGGCGGACGCAGCGTCCATGGCCGCTTTCACCAGACCCGGATACGCGGGCGGAACGGTTGACGCGAAGTCCTCGAGGATTCGTTTCTGCGACGCTGCATTGCGGATGCCGATCATCCATAGATCGTGAGTGTCGCCGGTGAGGTTCAGACGCGCCTGTTCCAGCACCCGGGGAATCAACTTCAGTCGCGCCTCCAGCATCGAGGCTGTGTTCGACGGGAACGGTGGCTTGTACTTCCAGAGTTCGGTCGCGGCGAGGTGCTCCGGACCTTCGCGAGCCGGAACGTCGGTCTCCGAATCAAAGACCAGCGCATAGAACGACGGATCATTCGACCATGGCTTCAACACCCGGTGATCGAAATCGAGCCCATTGAGCTCGGCCTCGACGATCCGATAGTCGTGGCACTCGGCGAGCGTCCACCCCGACGGATCGATGCCGGCCAGACGGGGCTTCCAGATCTGCCCGAGGTCGGCGCGTTGCTTCGCCATCGCGCGTGCCGTGTAGTCAGGCACGCCATCGACAACAACGGGCTTCTGGAATTCACGCCATTCTTTGAAGAACGTCAAGAGATTCTGATAGGTCATGGTTTTCGCTGTGGGTGTCCGTTTGGTTTGTGCGAGCAGGCCGGGCGCGCAGACCAGGCTCAGCACGAAAAACGTGGAGATTGTGCGTGTGGTGGTGATGGGAATCCGCCTCATAAAGCAAACCCTACCGCGTCTCAACTCCGTCGGGTCGATCAGTCTCATGATCTACACTCGTCGGCCGAAGGCGGCTCTGTTCATCAACCTGAACAGGGGTCGCGCGGCAAGGGTGAAGGCGGCCTGTCAAAGGCCCTGGGATGGAGAGTGTGCGCATGAGACGGATGATCGCGATGTTGGTTCTGGCTGTTTCGTGCGCGGGAATGGCGCAAGCGCAGCCCGAAGCGGCCGGCCTCGAAAACTCGGTCGTCAAAGTCTTCTCTTCAATGCGCTACCCCGATCCCTACAAGCCGTGGACCAAGCAGGCGGCGAGTGACGCAACCGGGAGCGGAGTGGTCATCCCCGGCAATCGCATTCTCACCAACGCGCACGTCGTCCTCTACGCGAGCGAGATTCAGGTGCGTGCGAATCAGTCGGGAATCAAGCTCACGGCGCACGTGGAGAGCATCGCCCGCGACATGGACCTGGCCGTATTAAAGCTCGACGACAATTCGATGTTCACCGGCCATCCTCCGCTTCCCTGCGCCGCGACCCTTCCAGAGATCAAGGACGCCGTGGTGGTCTTCGGATATCCCGTTGGCGGCGACAGCCTGTCGGTGACCAAGGGCATTGTTTCGCGCCTTGATTTCTCGCCCTACAGCTATGACCCCGGCAACACCGGCGCCTCCGGACTGCGTATTCAGGTCGACGCCGCCATCAACCCAGGTAACAGCGGCGGGCCGGCCGTGGTGGGCGACAAGATGATCGGTCTCGCGTTCGCCTCGCTCAATGGCGCGCAGAACATCAGCTACATCATTCCGTGCACCGAGATCGAACCGTTCCTCGCCGACGTGAAGGACGGGAAGTACGACGGCAAGCCGGTTCTCGACGATCGGCTGCAGACCCTCGAAAACGCGGCGCTTGTCAGCTACCTCAAGCTGCCGAAAGACACGGAAGGCATCGTGGTCGACGAGCCGTCAAAGTATCCCGCGGGTGCTGGACTGAAGAAGTGGGATGTCATCACGAAGATCGGCTCAAGCCCGGTGGACGACCAGGGCATGATCAAGCTGGGCGCCAACAGCCGGGTGAGTTTCGAGTACCTGGTTCAGAGCACGGTGAAGGACGGAAAGGTTCCCCTCACCGTCGTTCGTGATGCGAAGGTGGT
>JBDSLN010000095.1:0-4628 GCA_039916365.1 Vicinamibacteria bacterium | reverse complement strand
CCAAGGCGCTCATCCGCGCTTGATTGAAGAAGATGCGACCGAAGTGATCACGGTCGGGAAAGACTTCCGCTTGAAGCGGCAGGAACGCGCCGCCCGAGTCGACAAGGTAGACGCAGGGAAGCGAGTTCTGCTGCGCGATCTCTTGCGCCCGCAAGTGTTTCTTCACGGTCAGCGGGAAGTAGGTGCCACCCTTCACGGAGGCGTCGTTGGCCACGATCATGACCTCACGCCCTGACACTCGACCGATGCCGGTGACGATGCCAGCGCTGGGCGCACCGCCGTCGTAGAGACCGTTCGCGGCCAGCGCGCAAACCTCGAGGAAGGCCGAGCCTTCGTCGAGCAGCAGGTCGATGCGTTCGCGCACCGGAAGCTTGCCCTGTTCACGCTGACGCTTCTGCGCGCTTTCACCGCCTCCGGCGCGAGCGGTGTCCAGAGTTCGTGAAAGCTCGGACTCCAGCTCGTTCATGCGCGCCAGGTTGGCCGCGAACTCGGGAGAGGACTTGTCGATGCGGGATGTAAGAACACTCATGCGCAACAGAGTATGCCAGCCCGCTCAGGCTGAGGCCACGATGCAGGGAGGGAGCGGCACCATTGCAGCGTTGCCGAACGTCCACGTTCCGGAAACGGACATAATTCGCGCCAAGACGAGCGATTCAAGGGGCACGGAGATTGCTGTGAATCCAGCATGGTCAATGCAGGTCAGGATCTGAAGCTCGTCCTCCGAAGGCTTCGGCAGAGTCCCGGCCAGAGCCTGCTGATTGTCGCGACCCTTGGTGTGGTGCTTGGCGCCAACACCCTCGTGTTCAGTTTTGTGAATGGGATTCTGCTCGATCCTCTGCCGCAGGTTGCGAACAAAACACGCCTCGTCAATGTTCATCGCTGGCGTAACGATAAGGACGGGGTTCAGGGCTTTTCCTACCCGGCGTTTCACGGTCTGTCCGAAGCGCCGGTCTTCGAGTCGGGGCTCGTTGGTTTCAATGGTCGCGGCCTGTCTCTCGAGCGCAACGGGACTCCCGAGCTGGTCTTTGGAATGCTGGTGTCGCAGAACTATTTCGAGGCGCTCGGAGTTCGACCGAGGCTCGGACGAACCTTCGTTCAAGAAGACGATCGGACCGGTGCGGCCGGAGTCGTCGTTCTCTCGGATGCGATCTGGCGCGCACGATTTGGCGCTGAGACAAATATCGTGGGTTCGGTTGTTCGCCTGATCGGTCACGCGTTCACCGTGATCGGCATTGGTCCGCCCCGCTTTTCCGGGCACTTCGTGGGGTTCGCCGCCGACCTTTGGATTCCGATCAGCTGGGCGCCATCGGTGAGCGGACAAAGCGATCTTCTTGAGAGCCGCAGCACCGAGTGGATCGAGGCCTTCGGTCGACTCAAGCCTCAAGCAAAGGCTGGCGCGGGCGCAACGCTCACCCGTCTTCTCGCTGAGATGCCTTCAGAGGAACTTTCTCAAAAGACGCCCGAGCGGATTTTGGTTGAACCGCTGACCGGCATTGATCGAGACCTGCGCATGCCGGTGACCGCGTTTCTGGCCCTTCTTCAGGGCGCCACTCTCCTGGTGGCGTGCATCGCTTTGGTCAATGTCTCGAGCCTCCTTCTCGCGCGAAGCATCGACCGAGGTCGGGAGACCGCGGTTCGTCTGGCTTTGGGTGCGTCGCCCAGGCATCTGCTCGCTCCCTTTGCGACCGAAGCGCTTTTCCTGTGCGCCGGCGGAGCATTCGTCGGACTCGCTGTCTCCTTCGCGGGCGCGCGACTCGTGCCCGCGTGGCTTCCGCCCTTTGCTATTCCTCTCCGTTTCGACCTGAGCCTCGATACCACCACATTCGCCTTCTCCCTTCTGGTCGCAGTCCTCGGAACAGCCATGGCGACCCTGGGACCGGGGCTCGCAGTGGCGCGAAGCCGCCCGTCACTTGCCTTGGGGGAAGGCGGAGCGCAGCGAACCGCGCGTTCGAAGTGGCGATCCGTTCTCGTCGTCTCTCAAGTGACCTTCGCCACGGTGGTTCTGGCGAACGGTTCTGCTTTCGCGAGATACCTTGCTCACGCCGGCGCTTCCTCCCCCGGCTTCGACATCGATACCGTTCAGATGACTCGAGTCGACGCTTCAGTTCTGGGTCTTCAGGGAGTCGCGGCTTCAAACCTTCAACGACAAGCATTTGAAGCGGTCGCGGCGCTTCCCGGCGTCTTGAAGGCGGGTTTCGCACGCACGGCTCCTTATAGTCTGGGCACGCTCTCCGTCGACGTGCGGGACACCTCTTTGCGAGCCGACCAAACCGGGGTCAAGGCCGATTGGAACGCGGTCTCCACCGGATTCTTCGAGACCCTTGGACTAGGAGTGACGCGCGGCCGGTCCTTCTCCGACTTCGATACCGCAGCCGCGCCCTCGGTGGTTGTCATCAGCGAACAGCTCGCCGCTCGACTCTTTGGAAATGGAGAAGCGGTGGGCCGCTCGATCGCCCTCGGGGCGGGCAAGGACGTTGCGACGGTTGTCGGTGTTGTGACCGACGCGTCGCTCCATCGTCTCGGCGAAGCTCCCCGGCCGTCGCTCTATCGTCCTTTCGAACAAGCGCCGTCCGTCCGGGTTTCGATATTTGCGCGGTCACCAAACCCCGGCAGTCTGAGCGCGGTGATTCGGCCCGCCCTGGCCAAGGCCTTGCCCGGGCTTCCAGTTCTTGAGTCGCTGCCTCTGCGGGAATTCGCGACCTTCTCGCAAACCGGCGTCCGGCTGGGCAGCGCTGCGGGTCTGGCTCTCGGGATCCTCGGACTTGGCCTCGCCGCCGTCGGGCTCTTCGGTCTGGTCGCCCACACGGTCGCCTCCCGGGTTCGCGAAATCGCGATCCGCATGGCGATGGGCGCCACTTCTGCGCAGATCCTCTCGCTCATTCTTCGAGAAGGAGGGCATCTCGGACTGGTCGGGCTCGGACTCGGCCTTCTGGGCGCACTCGCGGCGTCTCCTCTCATCGGGTCGGTGGCGCCGAATCTTTCGATGATGGATCCTCTGGCCTTCCTGGAGGCGGCCCTCGTGGTCGTCTCAGTTGTGACCCTGGCAACTCTGGGGCCCGCGTGGCGCGCTTCCCGCGTGGCACCAGCCGACGCTCTTCGAGCCAGTTAGCCCCTCCCCGCCGGAGATCTTCTGGAATGTCGAAGAAAGTCATTCGGTCATCTTCGCTTAAAAGCAGGTCCCCGGGCGTTGTCTGTCTGCGGTCGGCGCTATTCTGAGTCATGGGCAACAAGCAGGAACACGGCGTGATCGCCACGAACCAGGAATACATCGGCTACGACCAGGTGAGGAAGCCGCAGGAGTATCGCCTTGCCGAGGGTGCCGACGAGGCGTTTGATGACGATTATCGGATCACGACCTGCGACATCGGCGGTTTCCTGCACGGGAGCGCGGCCGATAAGCACCGCTTCGCACAGGAGCTGGGCGAGGCACTGCACCGCATCGGCTTTGCGATTCTCGTGGGCCACGGCATCGACCTCAGCCGCTATGAAGAAGCGGAGAGGCGGGTGAGGGAGATCTTCACTCGCGTGTCTCTCGATGAAAAGCAGCGGTTCCGCGCCGAACGTTTCGGCTCCGTGAACCAGGGCTACTTCCCGATCAAAGAGACGAGCGATATTCATCCGGACCTTGTCGAAGGGTGGGTGTTCTGCCGGCGCGCCTTCGACCTGGGCGAGCAGCCGGTGCACGTTCCCCAGTTCTGGCCGCTGCCGGAGCAGGAGCCTTTTTTTCGCGCTCTCTGCCAGAGCCACGAACAACTGATCCTGCCCGTGATGCAGAGCCTGCTCACCTACCTTGACTGCGACCCGCACCTGTATGACCGAAAGCTCCTTCGCACCAACTTCGGCCTGCGACTTAACTACTACCCTCCGATGTCCGAAGCCGACGCCACGTCGGGGGCGGGACGGCTCCTCGGGCACGAGGACGTCGACATGTTCACGTTCCTCCCCGCGCCGCGGATGGAGGGCCTGCAGGTCCTGAATCGCACGAACATGAAATGGGTGCGTGTCGAAGCGCCACCGGGATCGATCATTCTCAACACCGGCGATTACATGCAGCGGATCAGCAACGATGTTTTTCCGTCCACCACTCACCGCGTCAGCAAGCCGCGGGATCGATCGCTCCTGGGCCAGACCCGCGTCTCGTTTCCCATGGCCGTCTACGTTTGGGAAGAAGAGGTGCTTGAAGTTCTGCCCGGCCTTGCGAATCCCCGGTATCAGCCCGTCAAGGCCATCGAGTTCCATACGAGAACCACGAGTAAGTTCTACGGCGACGACTACGCTGTGAAAACGTAGCCGACGCTTTCCACCGGGCGGTTAGTCCCAGGAACTCCTCGCTCCTGCCGCGCCAGGGTCGCACCGAAAGGCGCAGGGTCAACGCCGCACCTCAGCCCTCCTTGCCCAGACGCTTTTGTGACGATCTGGGTGAGTCGATCGTGGTTCCTGCCCTTGCCGTTTTCCGAGGCCTTGAAGGTGGCGGGCGAAACGTGGAATGTCTCGTCGCTCGTAGGACTGATCGGGCTCTTCGGGATCGCGGTTCAGAACAGCCTCGTTCTGGTGACGCAGACACGCGGACTCATCGGCGAAGGGCGTTCGTTGTCGGAAGCCGTGCGGGAGGCCAGCATCGGCCGCGT
>JBDSLN010000094.1:0-4927 GCA_039916365.1 Vicinamibacteria bacterium | reverse complement strand
AGCGCGCCGCAGAACACTGTGACTTCGCCCGCGGAGGGTTGAAACAGCAGGTCAAGATATGTGGCGAAGATTCGATGTCCCGTCACGTAGGCGAGGCCCGTCAAGGCCGCCGCCGAGATCAATGTGGCTCCGATGGCGAGTCCATCGAGTCCGTCGGTCAGATTAACCGCGTTGGTGTAGCCCACCAGAAGAATCGCCGCGAAGGCCACGTAGAGGATGCCGAGCTCCGGCTGAAGCTTCTTGAAGAAGGGGAAGACCACGCGCGTCGAAAAGCTTTCCGGATCCGCCAGCGACCCCAGATACAAGCCCATTCCGATGGTGAAGGCAGCGGCGAATTGCCAGCCCAGTTTCTGCCGCGCGGTCAGACCAAGACTGCGCTTCTTGACGATCTTGATGTAGTCGTCGACGAAACCGATCCCGCCGAAGGCGAGCGTTGCGAAGATCAGAACCCAGATGTTTCGATTTGTGAGGTCGCCCCAAAGGAGCGTGGGGACCAGCGTGCCGACCACGATCAGGATGCCTCCCATGGTGGGCGTCCCCGCCTTCGCCTTGTGCGATTCGGGGCCATCGCTGCGGATCTGTTGTCCGAACTTCAAGCGCCGCAGGCGTTCGATGGTCCATGGACCGAACAGGAGGACGATGAGAAGCGCCGACAACGTCGCCATCGCGGTGCGGAACGTGATGTAGCGGACGACGTTGAACAGGCTTGCGTGTTCGCGCAGCGCAAGGAGCAGGTGGTACAGCATCAGACGGACGCTCCCGGGTGCGCGGTCAAGAGCGCTTCCACCACGCGCTCCATGCGCATGCCACGCGAACCCTTCACCAGAACGGCATCTCGATCGTGAATAAGTTCAGCGATGCGGGAAGCGAGCGCCGTTGAGTTTTCGAACAAGCACTTCGCATCGGCCGGAAGGCTGGAGGCGCCCAGCACCAGCTGCTCCGCGAGTGTCCCGACCCCGATCAGCAGATCGACCTGCGAACCAAGAGCGGCCCCCGCTTCGCGATGAAGTCTTGCTCCGTTTGGACCCAGTTCCAGCATGTCGCCGATACAGGCGACGCGCCGCCGGTCCTTCGCGAGTGCCAAGGTTTCCACCGCCTTTTGCAGGGCTTCGGGATTCGAGTTGTAGGTGTCGTCGATCAAGAGGATGTCGCCCTCTAGATGACGGACGCTGCCGCGGTTATCTCCCGCCTTCAGGCTCGCGGCGCGCTCCGCGCAGGTTGCGAGGGGAAGACCGAGCGCAAGGCCTACAGCCGCTGCGAGCAGGAAGTTGGCCACGGCATGAGGCCCCGGAGCAGGCAGCGTCACGGCGCATCGCAAACCTTCAGACTCCACTTCGAAACGAGAGCCTTCGAGCGTCATCGTGACGTTGGCCGCCTTGATCGACGAGCGGGTACCTTCGCCGAACAAACGCACGGTTGCTTTGGTGGCGAGCGCGCGAGTCCAGAGGAGCGGTTCGTCGGCAGGAGCGATCGCGGTGTCCACGGCCCTGAGTGTCTCGAAGATTTCGGCCTTGGCGGCAGCGATCTCTGCCACGGAGTCGAAGAACTCGAGATGTGCGGGTGCTACGTTTGTGATCGCTGCGACCTTCGGGCGAATGAGGTCCGCGAGCCGCGAAAGTTCCCCCGAGTGCGACATGCCGCACTCGATCACGGCGGCCCAGTGATCCGTCTCCAGACGCGCGAGGGTCAACGGCACGCCGAGATGATTGTTGAGGTTGCCGTGCGTGGCAAGAACCGGACCCTTGGCCTTGAGCACTTCGGCGGTGAATTCCTTGGCCGTCGTCTTTCCCGCGGATCCGGTAATGGCGACGAAGACGGCCAGGCTCCGCGTGCGCACCAGTCGCCCGAGTTCGAAAAGTGCTGTTTCCGGATCACGGACGACCAGCGCGAAGGTTCCGGCGGGAGGAATGTGGCCCGTCTTGATCACGGCGCACGAAGCGCCTTTCACGAATGCGGCTTCGACATGATCGTGGCCATTCACACGCTCGCCCTTGAGCGCGAAGAAGATGTCGCCCGGTTCGATTGTCCGTGTATCGATGGACGCACCGTGCGCAGCGCGAGACGGGGTGCCCTCTACCGAGGCACCTATCGCAGCCGCGATTTCGGTCCACGACAGCGCCTCAAGGACGCGCATAAGCACCCCCTCTGTCCCGTCCGAGCGTCCGGATGATGTCCTTCGCCACGAGGCGATCGTCGAAAGGAAGCTTTTTTTCGCGGATGGTCTGGGTCGCTTCGTGGCCTTTGCCTGCGATGACCACCACGTCATCGGGCTCAGCGCTGCGCAAGGCCAGCTCGATCGCTTCGCGACGATCGGCAATGAGCTTGAACGGCGTGGTGTGATTCTTGAAACCCTGCGCGATCTCTTCCAGGATGCCGATAGGCGACTCGCTGCGGGGATTGTCGGAGGTCGCGATGACGAAATCGGAGCGCTGCGCGGCGACCGATCCCATCAGCGGCCGTTTGGAGCGATCGCGATCCCCGCCGCAACCGAAGACCGTGATCATGCGTTTCGGACGAAGGGAGCGCACGGTTTCGAGCAGATTGCGGAGTGCGTCATCCGTGTGCGCGTAGTCGACAATGACCGAGAAGGGCTGACCGAGATCGACACGCTCCATGCGCCCCGGAACGCCGTCGAGGCTGGAGACGCCGCTCGCCGCTTCCGCGGGCGTGAGACCAAGTGCCACGAGTGCGCCGATGGCGGCGAGCAGGTTGCTGACGTTGAAGAGACCGACCAAGGGTGAATCGACTTGAACGGGACCCGCGGGCGTCACGCAGGTGAAGCGCACGCCGTGCAACGACACTTCCAAACCCTCGGCGCGATAGTCCGCGACGCTCTGGATGCTGAAGGTTTGGGCACGCCGACCGCGGAAAGCGTCGGCGAGATGCCGTCCGTGCTCGTCGTCGATGTTGAAGACGCCAACGCCTTCAGGGTGGAGGTGCTCGGTGAAGAGACGCTTCTTGGCTTCGAAATAGCCGTCGAAGTCGCCATGGAAATCCAGGTGATCCCGGGTCAGGTTTGTGAACACGGCCGCGTGGAAGAGGATGCCGCGGACCCGCTCCTGAACGAGCGCATGGGAGGACACTTCCATCACGGCGTGTGTGACCCTCTCGTCCACCATCTCTCGCAGAAGCCGCTGCAGGTCCGGCGCTTGAGGCGTGGTCAAGGCCGAGTCTTTCGGACGGCCGGCGATCCGCGTTTCGATCGTGCCGAGAAGGCCGGTCGTTTTCGAAGCTCTCCGTAACGCGGCATCGATCAGAAATGCCGTTGTGGTCTTCCCGTTGGTGCCGGTGACGCCGGCGAGTTTCAAATGCTCCGCTGGATGTCCGAAGTGAGCGGTCGCAAGATCGGCAAGTGCTGCTCGTGGATCACCCGCCTCAATCCAGGGCATCTCGGGTGAAGGTGCTCGATCGGAGAGCACGGCCACCGCCCCCTTGCGCTTAGCGCCTTTGATGAACTCCATCCCGTCCTGTTTCGCGCCATGAAGGGCGGCGAACAGATCGCCTCGCTGGACCGCGCGAGAATCGTAGGAAAGGCCGGAGACTTCGAGATCTGCGGCGCCGTGGAGCACCGCACCGTGATGAGCTTTGGTGAGGGCGCCCAGGTTCACGGATTCGGCCTGACCGAAACCGCGGCGGAATTTTGAGTTTGGGGGAGGCGAGAGACGGACGACAGTTCGAGCGCGCAACTCATGCCGCGTTCGATGGGAGTTCCCGGAAGAGGGGTGTGCGAAGAGACGACGCCACGTCCATGAATTTCCACGGTGAGTCCGTGGCTCGCCGCGAGCAGGGCCGCCTCGCGCAGCGAGAGTCCACGCAGGTCCGGCATGATGCGCAGATCGCCGCTCGCCGCCGCGGCGATGCTCGATTCGCGGGCGCGGTCGGAGGCGAGCGTGACCTTCGAAACCGTCTCCTCGGTATAGGTGACGAGGCGGATGTTGCGCGTCGGGTCGTCGGGCGGGATCGCCATGAGGCGAACCGCTTCGGTCGCGATTCGCGAGAACAGAGGTGCCGCGACGTCGCCGCCCTCGTTGCGATCGCCTTTCGGAGTGTCGAGTGAAACCAGAACCACCAGCGAAGGCCGGGATGCGGGAACAAAGCCGACGAAGGAGGCAACGTGATCGACCATCGAGTAGCGGCCCGAGGCATCGATCTTCTGCGCCGTGCCGGTCTTGCCCGCGACGTCGAAGCCTTCCACTTTGGCCTTCCTTCCCGTGCCGGAGATCACGACCTCACGCAGCAGATTCATCACGCGGTCCGCGGTTTCGGGTTCGATGACCTTCCGTTCGGCCATCGGCGAGAACTCTTTGACCAGTTCGCCGGACGGCTCATTGATGCGCTTGACGACGTACGGCTTCATCCAGTAGCCGCCGTTCGCTATCACGGCCGCCGCACTCGCCATCTGAATGGCGGTGACGCCCACTTCCTGACCGAAAGACATCGAAGCGAGCGACAGAGCGCTCCACGATGTCGTGCTTTTAAGGAGGCCTGCGGTTTCACCGGGAAGACCCAGTCCCGTGCGGGACCCGAAACCGAAGGCGCGGACCGCGGCGTAGAACTTCTCGTTGCCGAGGCGCTGCGCCACGCGCACCACGCCGATGTCGCTCGACTTGGCCATGACGTCCTGGAAACTCAGGGTGGTGAAGACGTGGTGATCGTTGATCCTCACGCCGGCGATTTCGATGAAACCGTTCCCGCAATCGATCATCTCCAGGGGCGATACGACACCTTCCTGAAGAGCCGCGGCAGCGGTGATGATCTTGAAGATGCTGCCCGGCTCGTAGGCGTCTGCCACCGCGCGGTTGATCCGATCGCGTTCCGAGAAGGCGGAGAAGCGGTTTGGATTGAAGGAGGGCAGGCTCGACATGGCCAGCACTTCGCCGGTGCGCGGATCGAGAACCACCGCGACGCCGGAGACGGAGGATGTATC
>JBDSLN010000093.1:0-19250 GCA_039916365.1 Vicinamibacteria bacterium | reverse complement strand
GAAGCCACGACATGTGGGTTCATGCGGACGCCGCCTACGGTGGCTTTTTCCGCCTGGCCGGCGCGGGTCCAAGTCTGATGCCCGAGATAGAGGAGTGCGATTCGATCACGCTCGATCCTCACAAGGGCATGTTCCTTCCCTACGGCAACGGATGTCTCCTCGTCCGGGATCCGCAGACACTCAAGCGCGCCCACTCGATGGACGCGGAGTATCTACACGACGTTCGCGGTGACGAACCAAACTTCGCCGATCTCTCACCGGAACTGTCGCGCGACTTCCGGGGGTTGCGCCTCTGGCTACCTTTGATGCTCCACGGCGTCGACGCGTTCAGTGATGCCATCGAAGAAAAACTGATGCTGACGCGCTGGGCCTACGATCGGCTCAAGGCGGACGGGCGGTTCGAGATTATCGATGAGCCACAGCTCTCAGTGATCGCGTTCCGGCTCAAGGGCGAGGGGCCCGAGTTCGACGATGCGACCGAAGAGCTTCATCGGCGAGTCAACGCACGAGAACGTGTGTTCCTGTCGAGCACACGTCTCGACGGGCGCTACATCATCCGCCTCTGCGTCCTGAGCTTCCGGACCCATATGGACCGCGTGCGGGACGCGGTGGAAGCGATTCAGGCGGAAGCCGACTACGTGTCGGGACTCGGCCACGGACGGTGAGGTCTCGGCCCGGTCCCGTCTCAGTCGGGACTCTCGCCTCGCTGGCACTGGCGTTCAGCGCGATCCGCCTCGCCATCTCACGGGTCTGGGTGGCGGACGATGCCTACATCACGTTCCGGCACATCGCTCAGTTTCTGGCCGGGAACGGGCTGACCTACAACACGCTGGAGCACGTCGAGGGCTTCACGCATCCGCTCTGGGCCGTGTTGCTCTGCATCTTCGGCTGGCTGGGCGCGCCGATCTCCGGTACCGCCGTCACGATGGACCTGCTGTGCGCTTCGGCTCTGCTGCTGGCCATCGCGTGGCGCGATCAGGAAAACGGGCCACTGGCCGTGGCGCTGCTCGTGAGCTGTTCGGGCTTCATCGACTTCGCGACCTCCGGCCTCGAGACGCCGATGACGATGTTACTGATCTACATCGCGTATCGAACGCGGAGCCTGGTCGACACGCCCGTCCGTGCCGGAATAGCGCTCGGACTTGCCTACCTCTGCCACCCCGACGTGGCGGTGCTGGCGCTCGGTCCCATGATTTTGTTTTCGATCGAGGCGCAGCGTCGAGGATGGCGGCAGAGCCGGGCAGCCATCCTTCGCTTCGGGGTGAGTCTGGCCAGCGCGCCGATCGCCTGGCACATCTTCCGGCTCTGGTACTACGGCGACGTTCTGCCCAACACCTACTACGCGAAGAACGGCGGCAGCTACTGGAGTCAGGGCCTTGCCTACGTGATGGACTTCGCGACGTATGCCCCCCTGTCGGCTGCGGGCTTCCTTCTCGTCGGGGGTCTCGCCATCGTCGACCTGTCCCGCGGAGCCGGACTGGAGCGTTGGAGACGAAGTGCTGGGATCATGGCGATCGTGGTCCACATGACGGCGATCACGCGGGTGGGCGGCGACTTCATGGGCTTCCGACTCCTGCTGCCCGACCTCGCGGTCGTGGCCGCCTTGACCGCATCCGTCCTGACGCCTCTGGTCGCGAAGGTTCGACTTCCCATCCAGGCGGCGCTTATGGCCGCTGCGCTGTGGGCGCTCTTCGTCCAGCCGGTGCCGCCACATGAACGCGGCCTGATCGTCAACGAGCGGCTCAACTTCGCGAGCGCCTACACGAACCCCGCCGACGCATTCACAGGACGTCCCCGACACCTGTGGTGGAACGAAGGCCGCCTCTTCCGCGCCTTTCAGGAATGCGTCGGCGACCCGAGCATGATCGTCGAGTATCCAAACATCGGCTACTACGGAGTTGCCCTCGGAACTCGTGCGTCCCTGATCGACGGAAACGGTCTCGTCGATCGCTTCGTCGCCCGCAACTGGGCGGCCCGGAAAGGACTTCCCCGTGGACGGCCGGGACATGAAGGAAAGATGACGGTGGACTACGCGCTGAAGCGAAAGATCCATTTCGTCCGCGACATGTTCGAGCCCTACAAGTCGACGATGGCCACCGACTACGGAATTCTGCTCTCCCTTGATCCGCGCATTCTCTGCACGCTGCCGGGCAAGGCCAACGACCTGCGCGCGCTCAAGCAGAAGCTCACAGATGCGGGAACCGCGAAGGCTCTGGATACGCTTCATTTCCTGAGCGATTTAGAGACGCGTGACGGCGTTCAGATTGATTCGGTCTGTCGCGACGTGGTCGCGCCTCGAGATTGCAGCCCGGCGGGCATCAACCGTGCGAACAAAGGCGGCAACTAACTACGAGTCTGCGCAGAAGAACGCATCAACCCCGAATCCCCGGGGCCTACGCGTACTCTTCGATGGGCGGGCAGAGACAGATCAAATTTCGGTCGCCGAAGGCGTTGTCGATGCGCGCGACGTGGGGCCAGAACTTGTTTTCGTGCGTCCAGGGTGCGGGGAAACCAGCCTCCTCGCGAGTGTACGGATGAGCCCACGTCTCCGCAGTGATCATGCCCGCGGTGTGCGGCGCGTTTTTGAGCGGATTGTCCCTGGCGTCGATCTGCTTCTCGACCACTTTGCGGATCTCTTCGCGGATGCGGATCATGGCCTCACAGAAGCGATCGAGCTCGGCGAGCGACTCACTCTCGGTGGGTTCAATCATCAGCGTGCCGGGGACCGGAAACGACATCGTGGGAGCATGGAAGCCGTAGTCCATCAGGCGCTTGGCGACATCCTCCGCTTCCACACCCGCGGCCTTGAACTCACGCAGGTCGAGAATGAACTCGTGCGCGCAACGGCCGTTCTTGCCGGTGTAGAGGATCGAATAGTGCGAGGCCAGCTTCTTCGCCATGTAGTTGGCGTTGAGGATCGCGGTTTCGGTGGCGAGCTTCAGACCGTCGGCGCCCATCATGGCGATATAGGCCCACGAGATGGTCAGGATGGACGCGCTGCCGAGAGGAGCTGCGGCGACCGGACCATTCGCTGATTCAGCCGCCAAAGGATGGCCGGGGAGGAACGGAATCAGATGGGGCGCCACTGCGATCGGCCCCATGCCGGGGCCGCCGCCGCCGTGCGGAATACAGAAGGTCTTGTGAAGGTTGATGTGGCAGACATCGGCGCCCATCTCGGCGGGGCGTGTGATGCCCACCTGAGCGTTCATGTTCGCGCCGTCCATGTAGACCTGCCCGCCGCGCTCGTGGACAATCTCGCAGATCCGCTTCACGTCCTCCTCGAAGACGCCGTGGGTCGACGGATAGGTGATCATCAAAGCGGCGAGGCGATCCTTGTGCTCATCCGCCTTTTTCTCGAGATCGACGAGATCGATGTTGCCCTTGTCGTCACAGGCAACCACCACGACCTTCATGCCCACCATGACGGCGGACGCAGGATTAGTGCCGTGCGCGGAGACGGGGATCAGGCAGACGTCGCGATGGCCTTGGCGAGAGAGGTGATAGCCGCGGATCGCCAGGAGCCCCGCGTATTCGCCCTGAGCGCCGGAGTTCGGTTGAAGAGACACGCCGGCGAAGCCGGTGATCTCTGCCAACGCGTCAGATAGCTCTTTGGCGAGCTCCGTGTAGCCTTTCGCCTGATCCTGAGGTGCAAAGGGATGCATGTTCGAGAAGCCAGGCAGGGTCAGCGGAAGCATCTCCGACGACGCGTTGAGCTTCATCGTGCACGAGCCAAGAGGAATCATGGAGTGCGTGAGCGAAAGGTCGCGCGACTCCAGAGTCTTAATGTAGCGAAGCAGCTCGTGTTCGGCGTGATAGCGATTGAACACCGGATGGGTGAGGAACTCGGAGGTGCGGGCAAGGCCTTCAACGGTCGTCACATTTACCGATTCGGCGAGCGACGCGAGGCCGTAGTCGAGGGCCTCACCCGTGATGACCTCCAGAAGGTCCTGAACGTCGTTCACCTGCGTCGTCTCGTCGAGGGTCACGCTGAGGCCCGTTTTGTGGCGGCGGAGATTCATCTGGCGCTTCGAGGCGCGCCGCGCGATGGCGTTTGCCTTGGCCGACGTAGTCTTGATCGACAGCGTGTCGAAGAACGTTTCATGCTGAAGGGTCAGCCCCGCCTTGCGCAGGCCCGCGGCGAGGAGTTGCGTCAGCCTATGAACGCGCGTCGCGATGTCCTTGAGGCCCTTCGGGCCGTGGTACACGGCGTACATGCTCGCCATGACCGCAAGGAGAACCTGCGCGGTGCAGATGTTCGAGGTGGCCTTGTCGCGGCGGATGTGCTGCTCGCGGGTTTGGAGGGCGAGGCGGTAGCCACGCTTTCCCTGGGCGTCCTTGGAGACACCCACCAGCCGGCCTGGGATCACGCGGCGCATCTCCTCGCGCGCCGACATGAACGCGGCATGTGGACCGCCGTAGCCCATGGGAACGCCGAAGCGCTGGGCCGAACCGATGCAGATATCCGCACCCATCTCACCCGGCGCTTTGTAGATCGTGAGTGCCAGCAGATCGGCGGCGAAGGTGGTGACGGCCCCGGCGGCCTTTGCCTTGGCGGCTATGGCGGACAAATCGGCCACGCGACCAGTCGACGACGGATACTGAAGGAGCACGCCGAAGACATCGGCCTTCACGGAAATCTTTTTGGGCTCAAGGACGCGCACTTCGATGCCGAGGGGGAGCGCACGGGTCCTGACCACGGCGAGGGTCTGGGGATGAACGTCATCGGCCACGATGAAGACCTTGCGATCGCCCGGCGCCGTCGCTTGCGACATGTGCATCGCCTCGGCCGCCGCGGTTCCCTCATCAAGGAGGGAGGCGTTGGAGAGCGGTAGCGCGGTGAGGTCGGCGATCATGGTCTGGAAGTTGAGCAGCGCTTCGAGACGGCCCTGGGAAATCTCCGCCTGATAGGGCGTGTACTGCGTGTACCAGCCGGGATTCTCGAGAATGTTGCGACGGATGACGGAGGGGGTCAGGCACGCGGTGTAGCCCATACCAATGAACGAACGCCACGTCTCGTTCGACTCTGCGATGCCGGAGATCCGGGCGAGAAGTTCGCTCTCGGAAAGGGCCGCCGGCAGGTTCAGCGGACGACGCAGATGGATCACGGGCGGAACGGTCTCTTCGATCAGGGCATCGAGAGACGCGGCTCCGAGCGCTTTGAGCATCACCGCCCGTTCGGACTCGGAAGGGCCAATGTGCCTTCTCGAAAAAGTGTCAACGGGCGAAAGATCGGAGAGCTTCATTACCTGTCCTGGGGTCCTGGAACGTCTTTGGGGAGGCAGCACCGCGCGAGGCGCCGCCGCTGGTGAAAGGGTTAGCTGCCGCTCTTGACGAAGGCGTCGTAGTCGGCGGCGCTCAAGAGCGCTTCGACATCCGCGGTGTTCGTGACTTCGACTTCAATCATCCACGCGGCGCCGTACGGGTCAGAGTTCACCGTCTCGGGCTTCTTCTGGAGGTCATCGTTCACCGCCGTGACCTTGCCGGTGACAGGGCAAAAGAGCTCGGACACGGCCTTGACCGACTCGACCGTTCCGAAACGCGTTCCCGCGGTCACGGTGGATCCGACTTTCGGAAGCTCGACGAAAACGACATCGCCCAACTGCTGCTGCGCATGGTCAGTGATGCCGATACGGCCGGTCTTGCCGGTGAGGCGGACCCATTCGTGGTCTTTGGTGTAGCGCAGATCGTTGCTCAAGGGGTTCTCCTCGCTGATGGAAGGTTGATTCTAAGCGGGAGCTACTTCTGTCGCTTATAGAAGGGTGTCTTGACGATTTCCGCGGCCACCGAGGCTCCGCGGATCTCGATGGCGATGGGGGTGCCCACCGCGGCCCGATCCAAAGGGACGTAGGCAAGGCCAATGTTCTTTTCGAGGAAGGGCGCCATCGAACCAGAGGTCACCACGGAAACCGCGATTCCATCAACCAGGACAGGGTAGCCGTGTCGCGCGATGCCGCGTTCCCTCATCTCGAAACCGACGAGCTTGCGCGCGGTTCCCTTGGCCTTTTGCTCGGCCAGAACGGTGCGCCCCTTGAAGTCGCCCTTGTGCGGTTCGACGCAGACGATCCAGCCCAGACCCGCTTCGACAAGCGTCGTGGTCTCGTCAATGTCGTTGCCGTAAAGAGCCATCTTGGCCTCCAGGCGCAACGTGTCGCGCGCACCTAAACCTGCGGGAACAAGGCCGTCATCGGAGCCGGCCGCCATCAGAGCGTCCCAGAGCGTGGGCGCATCTCCTGCCGCAACCATGATCTCAAAGCCGTCTTCACCGGTGTAGCCGGTGCGCGCGATCGTCGCCTGAAGCGCTGCGACCGTTCCGGTCGTGAACTTGTAGTAGCCAAGTGCTGGAAGATCGGCGAGTGTCAGGCGTTGAAGGATGGTCTGCGCTTTGGGCCCTTGAAGGGCGAGCAGCGCGAATTCGTCGCTCCGATCGATCACTTCGCAGCCCACAGGCTTCTGCGCCTGCAGCCAGGCCACATCCTTCGCGCGGTTGCCGGCATTGACGACGAGCAGATAGCGCTCGGCGCTAAAGCGATAAACGATGATGTCGTCGACCGGCGCGCCATTGGCCATTGGCAGAGCCGAATATTGCGCGTGTCCATCCTGAAGCTTGGCCACGTCGTTCGAGGTGACGCGCTGGAGAAACGACAGCGCACCGGACCCGACCACGTCCACTTCTCCCATGTGCGAGACGTCGAACAAACCTGCGGCTTTCCTGACCGCGAGATGTTCCTTGATCACACCAAGGCCACTTAGGGAGTAGTCGATCGGCATGTCCCATCCGCCGAAGTCGACCATCTTGGCAGAAGCGGCTAGGTGTTGAGAGTGAAGGGGCGTCTTGAGAAGCAAGGGTCCTCCTGAAGGAGCAGCATGCGAGATGAGACGGGGCGGAGGAACGCGCGCGTTCAGACCGCGAGTTGCCGGATGGCTTCTCGAACCGCAGGATCGTCGGGGGCAAGAAGATACAAGGAGCGAAGAAGCTGGAGCGCATCATCACCTTTGGCTTTGCTCAGGCGGGCCAGAAGGTCCTGGACGCTCGCGGCGGAAGCAGGCGAAGGATTGAAAGCACCAATCGGCGACGACCTGAGCGCGCGCCACAGGACTTCGGTTGCTTCACGCGAATCGGGATCGAGATATTGGGCTTCGCGGGCTTCCGCGATGGCTTTCGCCGTACCCTCCACCGCGAGGTGCGCCTTGGCGCGGCTGATGTGGGCCTTGAGCGCGTGACCCGCTTCCTCGTGCGAGGGCCTCGGGGCATCGGAGCGGAGGGTCGACTTGAGGCGGGAGCAAAGAAGGTTCGTACGCAGGGTCCGGAGTTGGCCCGACACTTCATCCATGCTCGGACGATCGGAGGGATTCTTCGCGATCATGCGGTGGATCAGAGCGGCGACCCGCGACGGTACTTCGGGCGCCAAAGTCAGAACCGGCGTCGTCGGCTCGGACACGATGTTGAAGAGAACAGCGTGCAGGGTCGCGCCCCGGAACGGCTTGAATCCGGTGACGAATTCGAAGAACACGGCACCGCAAGAGAACACGTCGGAACGCGGATCGGCCGCCTTGCCTGTCGCCTGCTCGGGGCTCATGTAGTCGGGCGTGCCCAGGATGACTCCCTTGCGGGTCAGAGTCTGATGGGTCTCCATGCGAGCGAGACCGAAGTCGAGAATCTTCGTCGTGCCGACCTTCGTCACCATGATGTTCGCAGGCTTGATGTCGCGATGGACAACGCCGCGGCTGTGCGCGTAGGAGAAACCATCACAGGCTTCGGCGCAGATACGCAGCTTCTCGGTGATCGGGATATCGGCAGAGAGTTCAATCAGACACCGAAGGTCCTCGCCGTCAAGAAGCTCCATGGCCATGAAAAGGCGGCCATCGGTCTCGCCGAGATCGAAGACCTTGACCACATGGGGATGGTCCATGCGGCCGATCGCCTCGGCCTCACGTCGAAACCGTTCCTGGATCTCGTCGCTCGCACCAGCAAACACAAGGGTCTTCAGCGCAACGATGCGGTCGAGGACCGTGTCGCGCGCCTTGAAGACAAGGCCCATCGCACCCTCTCCCAGCTTTTCCCCGAGTTCGTAGCGACCAAGACGCGTGGGATTCATCGGGAGTCTTGAGGACTTGTGGCCAGATCAACCTCTTCCTTTTGACTGTGGCTGATTCCGGAGCGGGGCTATTCCGTGTAGCGGAGCAGGATCACCGAAACGTTGTCCTTGCCGCCGGCTTCGAGCGCCGCTGCGACAAGTGCCGCGCACCCGTCGGCCAAAGTCGCGTTCTGCTGCGCAACCATGATCGCCTGGATGGCGGCATCATTGATCATCGAATGAAGGCCGTCGGAGCAGATGAGGGCGAGGTCGCCGTTTTCAAGAATCTGCTCAACGGCCTGGGGTTCGATGGTTTCCTTGGCCCCGACCGCTTTCGTTATGACGTTTTTCAACGGATGACGTTCGATCTCTTCGACGGTGAGAATACCTTCGGACCACGCGGCCGTAACCCAGCTGTCGTCACGAGAGAGCTGCGAGAGGACGCTGTCGCGGAAGAGATAGGCGCGGCTGTCGCCCGCCCAACCCACGGTCAAAACATTGCCAGCGACCAGACCCGTGATCACGGTGGTCCCCATGCCCGTGTACTCTTCCTGGCTGTCCGCGGTCTTGAAAACTTTCCGGTTCGCGAGCTTGATCGCGGTACACAGACGGTTGCCATGGAAGGACAGGTTCACGTCGAGGCCGTAAGGCCACGTGATCTCTTTTTCCTTCTCCGACTTGTCGACGAAGCCCTTGATGGTTTCGAGGGCGAGCTTGGAGGCGACTTCGCCGGCGTTGTGACCGCCCATTCCATCGCAAACGACGTAGAGGCCGATCGAGTCGTCTACGTCATAGCTGTCTTCGTTTAGTTTGCGACGACGTCCGACGTCTGTCAGACCGTAACTCTCTAGCACTTGTGCCCTCTTTTCTTCAGAACCGAGCGTCCGACTCTTAGAAGACCGATTTTATTGACCATCAGGATAACGGCTTTGGAAAGCTCGGTCAAAGATGGTTTGGATTATGCCCGAACGCCGAAATCGGACCGGGCCGCCGCGACCAGAGTCTCGGCGAACCGCCGGATCACTGTCTCATTTTCGCCCTCGATCATCACCCGGAGCTTGGCTTCAGTCCCGCTCCAGCGGACCAGAATGCGCCCTTTTCGACCGAGCGCCCGGGACACCGATCGCATCGCCAATTGGAGCTTCTTCATGTCTTCAATGGGCTTGCGGCTGGGAAAATTAACACTCTCCAGCACCTGGGGAACTTTCGTCATCGCCTGGGCGGCAAGCTCGGAGAGAGGCTTTTCCTTGCGGATCATCAGAGCCAGCACCTGCAAGGCAGCCACGATTCCGTCTCCGGTGGAGGCGTGGTCGAGAAAGACGAGATGGCCGGACTGCTCGCCCCCCAGGTTGATTCCGCCCTTGCGCATGGCGTCCACCACCTGGCGGTCGCCCACCGCAGTGCGGACCAGCCTGATCTTTCGCTCGGCGAGCGCGCGTTCAAGGCCGAGATTACTCATGACGGTTGCGACGATCGCCGGCTTCTTCAGCAGCCCCGTCTCCGCCATTTCCAGAGCGCACATCGCCAGGACCGAGTCGCCGTCGATCACCTGGCCGTGCTCGTCGATCAGGATCACGCGATCGGCATCGCCGTCGAGCGCAATTCCCATGTGGGCCGACGTCTTCACCACTTCGGCCCGCGCCTCGTCGGGGTGGAGGGCGCCGACGCCTTCGTTGATGTTTACCCCATCCGGCGCAACCCCGATCGCCCTGACGGTCGCGCCGAGCTCAGTGAATACCGCGGGGGCGACGCGATACGCGGCTCCGTGCGCGGCGTCGACCACGAGACGGATCCCTTCCAGGGAGATCTGCCTCGGGAAGGTGCTCTTGGCGAACGCGACGTAGCGGCCACGCGCGTCCTCCACCTTGAAAGCCTGACCGATGCCGGGACCCGTCTTGCGTGACGACAGGGCAATCTTTCCCCTCACCATCGCTTCGATCTTGGTCTCAAGATCGTCGTCAAGCTTGAAGCCGTCGCGTCCGAAGATCTTGATTCCGTTGTCCTGAAATGGATTGTGGCTAGCGCTGATCACGATGCCGAGATCCGCCCGCATGCTGGTGGTCAGATGCGCCACCGCGGGCGTGGGAACGGGACCCGAAAGAAGGACGTCTCCGCCCATCGAGCAGATGCCGGACGCGAGGGCGGTCTCGATCATGTAGCCGGAAAGTCGGGTGTCCTTGCCGATCAGAATGCGCGGCGCGTGCTTGATGCCAAGGGACGCGACGGCTACCGCGGCCTGGCCGATCTTCAAGGCAATCTCGGGCGTCATCGGATCGAGGTTGGCCACGCCGCGAACACCGTCGGTGCCGAACAATCGTGAGTCCGTCTTCGCGGACGCGCCGGGATTATTCGCCATTTTCTATTTCAATTCCCTTGACTCGAACAGTATGCGTGGAGGTCAGTGCGCTTGCGAAGCCCGCAGGTGCTTTGTCGCGCCACGGCGCTTCAACTGGACGCGCAGCGCCTCGTTCAACTCCTTCGGATCGGCCAGGCGGATCATCGCTCCGGCGGAGACGATGCTGATCACACCTGTCTCCTCCGACACCACGAGTGCTATCGCGTCGGTGTCTTCCGTGACGCCGATGGCCGCGCGATGGCGGCTGCCGAGGGCGCGGGATAGTTCAGGGTTCACGGTCAGTGGCAGAAAGCACGCGGCGGCGGACAGGCGGTCGGCCTGCACCACGACCGCGCCGTCGTGAAGAGGCGATCCGGGCGTGAAGATGTTGCAGAGAAGGTCGTAGGTGACGACGGCATCGAGGCGGACGCCGGTTTCCGCAAAAGATTTCAAACCCATGTCACGCTCGAATACGAGCAGCGCGCCGGTTTTTGTGGCCGCTAAGGCCTGCGCCGCGAGCACGATCTCATCAAGGACGTCGTCCGTGGAGGCGGAACCGCCCCGACCGAACAGGGCACGGCCAATCGAGGCAAGCAGCTTGCGAATCTCCGCCTGGAAGACAACGATGCCGGCGAAGACGACATAGGGCAGGACGTGCCGGAGAAGGAGGGTCAGGAGCCGCAGTTCCAGAAAGGCCGCGATCCAGAAGAGGGCTACGACGCCGAGCGCCCCCAGAACGATGTGGGTCGCCTGCGTTCCCCGGACGAACCTAAAGAGGTGATAGAGGAGAAAGCAGACGACCGCCACGTCGATGACTTCGCGGAACGTGACCTCGCGCAGCGACAGTGCCGCTTGGAGCGCTTCGAAGTTGGATCCGCCCATAGAGTCGAAGCTCGAATCAAGGATCTCGACGCTACGAGAGTTTCGGCTCCGGCATCGGCCCAAGGAAGGGAAGCATCACTTCAGGCTTGCTCGCAGGCGGTTCGCTGACCACTGCAGGCTCTTGCGGCTTCGCGGGAGGCAGATTCATCTTCTGGCCACGGACGATCTGCAGGACCTGCTGGCCATCAAGCGATTCGTGCTCGAGAAGAGCCTCGGCGATAAGCGTGAGTTCGGCCGTCTTAGCCTTGAGCAATGCGGTGCCCCGTTCGAACTGCTGCGTCACGATGCGCCGGACTTCTTCGTCGATCTGGATCGCGGTCGCTTCGGAGTAGTCCTTGGAGCTTCCGAATTCCTTGCCCAGGAAGATTTCCTGTTCCTTCTTGCCGTACGCAAGAGGGCCGAGCGCGCTCATGCCCCACTCGCAAACCATTCGGCGCGCCATCTCGGTCGCCTGTTCGATGTCGTTCGAAGCGCCCGTGCTGATCGCGTTGAACGCGATGTCTTCGGCGATGCGGCCGCCCATGCAGACCGCGATGCGGTCTTCGAGCTGTTCCTTGGTCCAGTTGTGCTTCTCTTCCGTGGGCAGCTGCTGGGTCAGGCCGAGCGCCATGCCGCGGGGAATGATCGTGACCTTGTGAACAGGATCCGCGTGAGGAAGGATCGCGGCGAGCAGGGCGTGTCCGCCTTCGTGATAGGCGGTCACCTTCTTCTCTTCGTCGGTGATGATCATGCTCTTGCGCTCGGCGCCCATCATGACCTTGTCTTTACTGGACTCGAATTCGGCCATGTTTACGACCTTCTGACCGCGGCGCGCGGCGAGAAGCGCCGCCTCGTTCACGAGGTTCGCGAGATCAGCGCCCGAGAAACCAGGCGTCGCTTTCGCAAGAGTCACGACGTCGACATCAGGTCCGACGGGAATCTTGCGGAGATGAACATGAAGGATGCCCTCACGTCCACGCACGTCGGGACGGGAAACCACCACCCGCCGATCGAAACGGCCGGGGCGAAGCAACGCGGGATCGAGGACATCGGGGCGGTTGGTCGCGGCCACAAGGATGACACCCTCAGTGCCTTCAAATCCGTCCATCTCGACAAGCAACTGGTTCAGCGTCTGCTCACGCTCGTCGTGACCGCCGCCCAGGCCCGCGCCACGATGGCGGCCGACGGCGTCGATTTCGTCAATGAAGATGATGCAGGGCGCGCTCTTCTTGCCCTGTTCGAACAAGTCGCGCACGCGCGAGGCACCAACGCCGACGAACATCTCAACGAAGTCCGAGCCGGAGATGGAGAAGAAAGGAACGTTCGCCTCGCCTGCGATTGCCCGCGCGAGAAGGGTCTTGCCGGTTCCGGGAGGTCCCATCAGAAGGACGCCCTTGGGAATACGGCCGCCGAGCTTCTGGAACTTCTGAGGCTCCTTGAGGAATTCGATGATCTCCTGAAGCTCTTCCTTCGCTTCCTCAACACCGGCCACGTCCTTGAACGTGATCTTGCGCTGCTGGGTAGGCGAGAGTCGCGCCTTCGACTTGCCAAAAGACATCGCCTTGTTGCCGCCCGCCTGCATCTGGCGCATGAAGAAAATCCAGATTCCGAGCAGGACTGCATAGGGCGCGAAGGTGATCAGAATGGTGGTGAACGTCGGGGCCTGATCGTTGACGACGGAGACTTGGACCTTCTTCGCGAGGAGAGCATCGAGGGGCTTGTCGTAGCCAAACAGGACGACCGTCTTGAAGGTTTCGCCAGACACGCGTTTGCCGCGGACTTCGTTTCCGTTGACCGTGACTTCCTTGACATCGCCCGCATCGACCATCGTCATGAATTCGGAGAACGCGACGGCCTTGTCCTTCTTCTGGTTGTTCGAGAAGTTCCAGAGCGCCAGCAGCAGAACGAAGCAGGACGCCCAGAGGAGGGCGGTCTTAAATGTGGAGTTCAATGCATTCTCCCGTTGTACTTGATGTAGTACGTGTTGTGTCGAATCAAAAGTTCATTCATGGTGTCGCTCAGGAGGTGCTGGGCGGAAGAATCCCAACATAGGGAAGGCCGCGATAGTAGTCCGCGTGATCGAGCCCATATCCCACCAGAAAGCGCGGATCGTCGTCGGTTTCGATGCGAAAGGCCGACCACTCCGGGGTGAGTTGGGTCTTGCGGGTGGCCGTGCGATCGATGAGGACGGCGATACGAACACTTTTGGGCCCACGTGTCATGATGTGGTCGCGGACGTAGGCGAGCGTCACGCCGGTATCGACGACGTCATCCACGATGAGGATGTGCTGCCCTTCTACGGGAACGGCGCTCCCATAGAGGACCTGAACCGCGGCAGGGCCACCGCGAGTCTCGGAAACATGGACAACGCGCAGGGTGTAGCTCCGAAACGGAATCGGAATCGCGCGCATCAGGTCCGCCATGAAGACAAGGCTGTTCTTCATCAAACCGACGATGACCAGGTCCTGCCCCGCGTACGTGGTGGCAATCTGCTTGCCAATCGCAGTCACTCGGGCATCGATGTCCTCGGCGGTATAGAGCGGTGGGGGCGGAGATTGGAGATTCATGGCGTCCGGTGAGGGCAAGGGAGTAAGACTATGACAGGGAAGGCTTTTCTCTTGAATCGCCCAGGTTGCTTTGGCCAGCGTGGGTGAGGATAAGTCGGCCACGGCGGATCGTCGCCTTTCGGCCGCCGGGAAGCGGCAAAGAGGAGTTCCCCCGGCCTTGCGTGATGAGGTTCCACAGCCCCTCGACATGGATTGAAGAGACGGCGCGCAGGCCTCCCGTCCGACGCAGCGCCTCCCTGACTGCGGTCTTGACCAGGCCTTCCGGAGCGGTCTTCAACACGCCGAGGTCGAAAGCCAAGCCGTCAATGGAGGAGGCCCCGGCCCGTTCGAGAAGCTGGGCCGCGACATCCCGCAGCGCGAAGCTTTCCTGGGCGAGCGTGCGCGCGGTGCGTCCGAGCGCTTCGGTGATATTGGGGTTGAAGCGGCTCTCGAGGAGCGGCATGAGTTCGCTGCGGACGCGGTTGCGCACAAAGGATGGATCCTGGTTCGTGGGGTCGGTCCGATACGGCAAGCGATGGGCGCTGAGATGCGCCATCACGGCGTTGCGCCTGGTGTCGAGAAGGGGCCGCAGCAGTTCCCCATCCCAAGGTTTCATGGCGGAAAGGCCGAGGGCGCCACTCCCCCTCATCAGCCGCATCAGGACGGTCTCGGCTTGATCGTCCAATGTGTGGCCGAGGACGATCGCGCTGGCGTTCTCTTCGCGTGCTACCCGCCGAAGGAACGAGTAGCGAAGCAGCCGCGCCGCCTCCTCGGGTCCTCCGTCTTTGACCGCCTGCGCCTTAGGTCGCCTTCGGCCCGTTCGGATGCGGATTTTGTATCGGTCGCAAAGCTCCTCGCAGAACGCGGCGTCGGCTCGCGAGTCGTCTCGCAAGGCGTGGTCGAGGTGGGCAGCGACTACGTTGATTCCCGCTTTCTTGCCCGCGCGAAAGAGCGCGTCCAGCAAGGCAACGGAATCGGGCCCACCGGAGAGCGCGCTAATGATGGTCACGCCCGGCCGCAACAGACCGGCCGAGTCGAGGCTCCGTCGGACCGCGGACACGAGAGGAGGCGTCGGCATGCGAACGCCCTACCTTACGCTTCTGGCTGACAGCGCACGCGGAATTCCTGATGGACTCGACTGCGTCGACTCCATCCAGGGCAAAGTCGCTACCTCTCGTTTGTCACTCCAACTCACCCAGCGAAGGCGGAATTCACTTCCGCCGGAGCGCAGGGGGTGCGGGGGGCTGAGCACGAGAGTCCGTAACAGAACTGCGGTCCGAAGGAAGCGCAGGCCGGATTCACTCCGGCCGGAGCGACGGGGGTCCGGGGGGCGGGGCCGTTCCACGCCCCCCAGCTAAAAGGAGAATGGTGGCGGTGCAGGGACTTGAACCCCGGACATTGCGGATATGAGCCGCACGCTCTAACCAGCTGAGCTACACCGCCGTTCGTCAGGACGCTCGTCGAAGACGAGAGCCATCGGAGTCGAAGAGTTTACATGAGCCCCGCGGTGGAAACGACGCCCGCGGTGAGCTTGCGCCCCGGGGCAGGAGGCTTCGCGCTCCTCGAAGGATCCGCCGATCAGGCACGCTACTTGGTGAAGAGGTGCCAATCGGACGCGCGGGTCATGTAGTCGCTCGCCGTGATCAGGAGCAGGAACGAAAGCCAGATCACGCTCGCAACGACGGCGAGGCCCACGAGCTTGTTCTCGTACTTCACATGCATGAAGAAGAGGATGACGAGCGTCGCCTTGGTGCAGGCGATGCCGAGCGCGACCACGTTGCTCACCAGGTCGCCCATGGCCTGATTGTTTAGGACGTGGGCGAAGTCGATTTTCGCGGTGACCACCGTCACGACGGTGAGAACGACCAGTGCCAGAAAGATCGCGAAGTACATCTTCACGGTGGGACCGTGATGCTCGTGGTGCGCCTCGTCGTGATGCCGACCTTCGGGCTGATGCCCGCCTTCAAGGTGATGCGCGTCTTCGGGGCGAGCGTGAGCCACGGCAGCTGGAGCGTGAGTTGGAGCAGACATCAGTGGGCTCCTACGTGCGCGCCGATGAGATACAGAAGCGGGAACAGGAAGATCCAGACGATGTCGACGAAGTGCCAGTACAAGCCGGTCATCTCAACCGGCGTGTAGTAATGCGGTCCGTACTTCCCGCGCAGGCCATTGATGGCCAGACTCAGCAGAATCGGAATACCGATGATCATGTGGATTGCGTGCAGGCCGGTCATGGCGAAATACAAACCGAAGTAAAGAGCGAAACCGGTTGGGCGGGGCGTACCTTCGTGGTCGAACTGGAGACCGTGATCCTGGATGCCTGGGATGAGGCCGTGGTCCCATTTCTCCTTGTATTCGACAACTTTCACGCCAAGGAAGATGGACCCGAACATGATCGTGAGCAGGATCCACACGGCGATCGCCGCGCGGTCGCCCTTGGAGGCGGCATGAACCGCCATGGCCATGGTCAGGGAGGAGCAGATCAGGACGATGGTGTTGGCACCTCCGAGGTTGACGTTGAGCTCGGAGCTCGCGAGGGCGAAGGCGCCCGGATACTGCGCGCGGTACACCGCGTAGGTTCCGAACAGGCCGCCGAAGAACATGACTTCCTGAACCAGAAAGGACCACATTCCAAGAACGACCGACTCCTTCTGCTGCTTGAAGTCGGTGAAGTGATGCTGGAGTGCTGTGGCCACGCTAGACATGCTCAGCCTCCTTCTCGGGCGTCTCGGACAAGGGAAGTGACTGGTAGTCGTACGCTTCGGTGGTCACGATGGGCGTCTCGTGGAAGTTGTGGGGCGGGGGCGGCGACGACGTCTGCCATTCAAGGCCGGTGGCACCCCACGGGTTCCTGGGAGCCTTCTTGCCGAAGAAGATGCTGTGCGCGAGGTAGATGCCCGGGAGGATGTAGCCGATCGCCAGGATGGAAGCACCCACGGTCGACATCACGTTCAGAACCTGCCACTCATCGGGGTAAGAGTGATAGCGGCGCGGCATGCCCATGTAGCCCAGGATGAACTGAGGGAAGAACGTGAAGTTGAAGCCGGCGAAGATCAGAAGCGCCGAGAGTTTCGACCAGAACTGCGAGTACATCTTTCCGGTGATCTTCGGCCACCAGAAGTGAATGCCGCCCATGTAGCCCATCACGCCGCCGCCGACCATGACGTAGTGGAAGTGCGCCACCACGAAGTAGGTGTCCTGCAGGTGGATGTCCATGCCCATTGTGGCGAGGAAGAGGCCGGTGAGGCCGCCAATGAGGAAGAGACCCATGAAGCCGAACGCGAAGAGCATGGGCGTTTCCCAGACGACCGAGCCCTTGTAGAGTGTCGCCGTCCAGTTGAAGGCTTTGATAGCGGAGGGGATCGCGACCAGGAACGTCAGGGCCGAGAAAAGAATGCCGGTGTAGGCGGACTGGCTGGTGGTGAACATGTGATGTCCCCAGACCAGGAAGCCGAGAATCGCAATGGCAAGGGAGGACATGGCAACGAAGCTGTAGCCGAAGAGCTTCTGGCGGGAGAACGTCGAGATGATCTCGGAGATGACGCCCATCGCGGGCAGGATCATGATGTAGACGGCGGGATGCGAGTAGAACCAGAACAGATGCTGAAAGAGAACAGGGTCGCCGCCCTTTGCCGGATCGAAGAAGCCGAACCCGAGCAGATGTTCGAGGCCCAGGAGCACCATCGTGATTGCGATGACGGGCGTTCCCAGGACCATGACCAGCGAGGTCGCGTAGTTCGCCCATACGAAGAGCGGCAGGCGGAACCAGGTGAGGCCCGGCGCGCGCATGCGGTGGACGGTCGCGATGAAGTTGACGCCGGTGAGAATGGACGCGAAGCCCGCGATAAAGACGCCGAGGACCGCCAGGGTCACGCGGGATTGCGAGTAGGTCGAGGAGTAGGGCGGATACATCGTCCACCCGGTGTCCAGGCCGCCGCTGAGAACCGCGAGGACCGCGCAGGAAGCACCCGCCATGAAGATGTACCAGCTTGCGAGGTTGATCCGAGGGAAAGCCAGGTCCTTCGCACCTACCATCAAGGGCAGGACGAAGTTCCCGAGCACCGCGGGAACCGCCGGGATCAGGAAGAAGAAGATCATCATCACGCCGTGGGACGTGAACGCCTGGTTGTAGAGCTCAGACGTCAGGAAGTCGCCGGCGGGGGTGAGAAGTTCGATGCGGACGAGGGACGCGAAAAAGCCGCCGATGGTGAAGAAGAGAGTGATCGAAAGAAGGTAGAGAAGGGCGATTCTCTTGTGGTCCTTCGTCAGCAACCACGACTGAATCGTGGTGTCGTGGGTGAGGTAGTTCTCTTCCTCTTCGTGGTGCGACGCGTCGTGGTGGGGCGTGCTCATGGGTGTTTCCTAGCGTCCCTTGCTGGCGCCGGCGCTTTTGTCGACGGTGCCCGGAGTCGAGGACCCGGGCGCATCGGTGACGGTGGCCGGAGGATCGACTGTCTTCGGCGCCGTTTCCTTTTCCTTGCTGAGGGTGTCGCGCACATATGCAAGAAGGGCATTGACCTGCTCTTCAGACAACTGGCCGAGATAGACGGGCATCAGAGGCTCGAAGCCGTTGACGATCTTCGCGGTCGGATTGACGATCGACTCGCGAATGTAGGCATCGTCCGCGACCGCGGTTCCGCCACCCTTGAGCTCAACCGTTTTGCCGTAGAGGCCGCCGAGCGCAGGACCGCGCTGGGTCGGGCCGTTGCGATGGCAGGACACGCAGTTCAACTCCTCAAAGAGCCTGGCGCCCTCGACGGCGGGAGGCTGTCCGGCGTTTGGACCCGAGAGCCAGCGCTGGTAGGCGTCCTTCTCCATGACGACGACTTTGCCGATCATCTCGGAATGCTTGGTGCCGCAGTACTCGGCGCAGAAGAGGTGGAACTCCCCCGTCTTCGTGGCATTGAACCAGGTAGTGGTCATGGTGCCGGGGATCGCGTCGCGTTTGATGCGGAACGCGGGAAGCGAGAAGGCATGGATGACATCTTCGGAGGTGATCAGCAGACGAACTGGAACGCCGAGCGGAACATGCAGTTCGTTGATCTCCCGCGCGCCACTCATGTGCTGGATCTTCCACATCCATCGCTTGCCGACGACGTGAATGGTGATCGCGTCTTTGGGCGGCGTGTAGATCTTGAAGTAGAGGGTGACGCCCCAGACAAAGAGAACGACGCAGATCAGGAGTGGAACCACGCTCCACGCGATCTCCAGCCAGGCGGGCGGATGCACCTGGATCGGACGATCGGCTTCGCTCTTGCGGGCGTACTTCATGCCGAGAAAGAGGTAGACGGCGACGACCAGGATCGTGAAGAAGGCGGTGATCGCCACCAGAAGCGCGTAGAGCGCGTCCACCTCGACCGCGACGGTCGAGGCTTGTGGCGGGAAGAGCGGCGGGAAGGACTTGCCCATTAGGTCTCTTTTATGGCCTCAGGC